>DASQUN010000031.1:0-4256 GCA_035641275.1 Candidatus Udaeobacter sp.
ACCATCTCGTCCATCGATCCGTCTTCGTTCAATTTGCCGATCCAGAGCTCAGTACCATCCCAAGGCATGTTAGGATGGTTCCATGTCAGCCATGCCAGCCGGGAACCGTCTGGGCTTACACGCGGTGAGGAGTAAAAATCATTTCCTGAGACCAACACATTTTCAGTGCCTCCACCATTGAGACCTATGCTGACGAGGCTGTTGATCACTTCGCCGTTACGACTATGGTCCTCGCGCACGGAGAAAAGGAGATTTCTCCGGCGATCGATGATTGCATCGGCGTAGCGCACGTTTGCAGCCGGAGTCAGAGGCGACGGATCTGAGCCTGGGGTTTGGATATACAGGCGCTGGTCGGAAAAATTCGAGAAGAGAATGGTGCCTTGCGAAACCGCGTAGTCGCCTCCGCCATATTCGTGCACTCGAGTGCGGGCATTGAAGGGCGGTGGCGTAACGTCTGTCACCTGTCCATCCGCGGAACGGCGAACAATCACCTTTCTTCCACCTTCTTCAGGCCGCCGCTCGATCCAATAGATGTCGTCGCCGTCGAGCTTTACCTGTTCAAGGCCCACTTCAGCTCCAGCGACAAGTTCAGCAGTAATCGGCGATTTCCAGGAGCCGTAAGGCGTTACAGTGGGGAGTGCCATAAGTCACTTCAACCTTCTTCCTCAAATGCAGTCGATTCTTCTAAGATACCGGGACTAGTGCTGTCAAAAGGCCGGCATGCTTATGCTTGAATACTGTCGCGAATCTTCAATAGCTTCTTCGCATTGCCATGCAGCATCGCTTGCCGTTCTGCACTCGTGCAAGTCATCGTCTCGATTTTTTCCACCGCCATCCAATCGCCCAGATCATAGGGGTAATCCGTCCCGACCATGACGTGGTCCGCGCCGACCATGCGTTTAAGGTATTCCACGGTTTCGACGCGGTAGACGAGGTTGTCGAAGTAAAGGTTTTTCAAATATTTGCTCGGCGGATACTTAGCTGGGATGGCAGAAGACCCAGAAGCGCCTGTTTTGCCTCGGTCTAAGCGGCCCAAGTGGTAAGGAATGTAACCGCCGCCGTGCAGTAATGCCAGTTTCAGATTGGGGAAGCGGTCGAAGATTCCGGTGTACATCATGTACGCGACTGATAGCGTCGTGTCCGCCGGATTACCGCAAATATTGCGTAGGCTGTAAGGGTTCATTTTGTCTGCGCCGGCGACCCACTCTGGGTGCATGATCATAAGTACGTCCAGATCCTGCGCTTTGGCCCAAAACGGATCGAAGTCTTTGCTGTCAAAGTATTTACCGACGACGTTGGATGCAATGGTTACACCGGACATTTTCAGATTGACAATGGCATGCTCCAATACCTTGGCGGCACGCGGCGGATCTTGAAGCGGTACGGTGGCGATCCCGACAAAGCGATTCGGAAAGCGCTTGACTAGATTTTGGATGGCTTCGTTGTAGAGCCGGGACCATGATTCACCTTGGGTACCGTCAAGTTCATAGCCAACCGCGCTGGTTTGCACTTCAGCCGTCGCTATGGAGACTCTCCCCTGAATCATGACTTCAAGTCGCTTGTCGACCTCTGCCAACCGCCGGCCCAGATTGAGACGGTCGCCTCCGGGAAACTTGATAGAAAGCGGGCTCTCTTTTTCACTTTTAGGAGCGAAGTATTCGATGCCTAGCGCTTTGCCGTGCTGTTTGATCTCGGTGATCAGCTCGGGCGGAAAATAATGATGATGAATGTCGATGGCGCGCGCGGTGCTACTTCCGCCACCGGCCGACATCGTCGCACAGCCGGATAGCGCGCCTGCGGAAACCGCCAGGGTTTTGCCGGTTAGCCGGAGAAAATTGCGTCTATTCATCGTCCAGGCTTTAGTCGCCATACTCATCCCTCCTTAGAATTGCTGCCGGAATTTAGTGGGCGCTTTTATCTGGCATGGGCACGGCCGGAATGACGTTCGAATTATTCAACGAACTTAAGAAAATCACACTAGAATCAAATGGTCATAATCGCGATCAAGTTTTTTTCCTTCAGAGCGGCGCGCTACTTCGACCCATATTCAGCATAGAGGCGGTCAAAGAAACCGCTTTCATCCAGTTTTCGAACGATGCTCGAATCAACGAGGTTCTCCACTTTGATATCGCCGATCCGGGGATTTTGAGTTCTCATCAGCCGCTGCAGGGTTTTGAGGCCTTCGATCGATACGTAAGGTTTTCGGTATTCTTCCAAGCGAACCAGATTGAAAACATCTTGGTAGGCACCTTCAGCCGGAGCAGGATCCGTTAGCTTGAATTGCCTGGTAATCGTTTCCAGCACGGCCGTCTTGTTTTTAGGGCTGCTGATAAAGATCATGCCTTCGACCAACCCCTTCATTACATTTTGGAGCATGTCCGTGTTTTGCTGCAAATACGCTTGCTCTACGAGCACGGTCATTCCCACTGACGGTAGCCTCGTTTGATCACAACGTCCTAAAACAACGAAACCCTTTTCAGCCAATCGCCGGCTCAAGAAACCCGGGACGACTGTGGCGTCGATGCGACCTGTTTCCAGCGCTTGGCTTAATATCGTGACATCGCCGATGACGATCATTTGAATGTTATCGCGCCGTTCATCCATGCCGAAGTGCTCAAGCCAAACCGTCGCGGTTTTCCAGACGCCGCCGCCGATGCTTTGAATGCCGAAACGTTTTCCGCGAAGATCCTTCGGGTTGTTAATACCGGGTCGAGCGACCAGATCCAGGTTCTCGCGACTACTGAGACTAGCGACCATCTTGAGATCTCGGCCGCCGACAGCGGCCGCTAGCGCTGTGGTTGCGCCACCGTAAGCGATTTGCGTGTCACCCGAGGCCAGAGTCGCGATCTGCGCCGGGTTGCCGCGTACCCAAACGATCTTTGATTTGATGCCGTACTTAGCAAAAAAGTTCTGGCGCTGCGCAATCCAAAGAGGAATCGCAGTTGTGCTCATGCTGGCATGGGTGATGATGACTTCGCCCGAAGCGGCGAGCGCATCGGCTTGAAGAGCAAAGGCTAAAAACGTCAACCAGAACGCGCCGATACCAGTCACGATAGTTCGTCTCATCAAGTACCTCCGACCCTGGACGAAATATAGCTTCAATCAAATGAGCCGGGCAACCTGAAATAGTGTTCCGGGGTGAGGTGTTTTCGCGAGTAAAAGCCTTATATGTTAAAGGTTTGTTTGAGCTAGGAAATTGCCCGATTTAGGTTCTTGACAATTGTAATCAACTCACTTAGGATTCGTTAAGGTTCAAAGAAAGCCGCTATGAAGATTAGTTCAAAGGGTCACTATGGGCTCCTGGCGCTTGCGGAATTGGTGGCCAACTACAGAGTGCGGCGTCCAGTTCAAGTGAGGGAAATCGCCAAGAATCAGCACATACCGCCGGAGTACCTTGGGCAGATTATGGTGTTATTGAAACGTGGAAGACTCGTTCATGGATCCAGAGGGCCAGCGGGCGGCTATATTTTGGCTCGGCCTCCCGAGAGCATTACCGTGAAGGAGGTTCTTCACATTCTAGAGGGGCCCGTAATCGGTTTCGAAATCAGGCCGAGTTTCGACGGTCGAACCTTTTCGCCCGTCACCCAACGCCTGGTCGAGACGTGGACGCGGGGAGTGAAGGCCATGGAGAAGATTCTCGAAGAGACAACTTTAGCGGATCTATGTAAGCCCGAGGCCCAAGCGCTGATGTATTACATCTGAACCGAAAAAATTTTTCTCCGCATTTCCGACCAAATAAGTCGGAGAAGTTAAGTTTGTAGAATTGTGAGTTTATCTACTCGGCCGCAAGGGAGAAAGCCCATGGACAAAGCTCTGAGTTGGAAAGAAGCACTCGCCGCAAAGCTGCCCAGTGAGTTGGCACGAGAGATCGATGTCTTCGAGCAGCAGATGGAACTCCGCAAACAGGGAAAGATCGACGAAAAAGTTTTTGCCGAGACCCGATTGAGGCGCGGTATTTATGGGCAACGGTACGATAACGGACAACGCCACGACGGCAAGCGGGCGCAAAAGCTCCGCTTGCCCGCGGTTTCGCTCAAAGGCCCGGACACGTTCTGGGACGCGCCCGGCATGATGCGCATCAAGATACCGTTCGGCGGCGTCACTCCCGAGCAGTTGGAAGTTTTAGCCGATCTTTCTGAAGAATACGCCGATGGCGTCGCCCACATTACGACACGCCAGGACGTTCAATTTCATTTTGTTCACATCGACGACACGCCGTCGCTCATGCGCCGCTTGGCGGCTGTTGGGATTACCAC
>DASQUN010000032.1:0-4697 GCA_035641275.1 Candidatus Udaeobacter sp.
CTATCTCACCTGACGGACGGCCTCGGCGAACGGTTCGAGGCCTTAAACGTTGGCTTTAAACCCTATCCATGCTGTGGCAGCAATCACACCTCGATCGACGCGCTCACAGAGATCCTCCGCGCGCACCCTGAGGTCACGGCCGAGACCGTGGAAAAAATCACGATCCGTACGACCCGGGCCACCAAACTGCATGTCGGCTGGCCTTATATTCCAAACAGTCTCACCACGGCGCAAATGAATCTTCTCTATTGCGTTGCAGTATTGCTCCACGACCGAGAGTTCTTCGTCGATCAGGTAACGGCGAAATCGATACACCGGACCGATGTACTGAATACTACTAAAAAGATCAATGTGGTTGAAGAACCTGAGCTTGAGGCGCTGGGAGATGAAGGCCGCCATGGCGTGATTATGGAGATCCAAACCAGAGACGGGAAAAATCATAGCACGCGTGTCCTTCACGCTAAAGGAAGCGATCGACATGCCATGACACGGGAGGAGGTGATGGAAAAATTCCGTGTGCTAGCCTCGCGAGTGCTCTCACCTTCGCGCATCGAGCAACTACACGACACGATTGAGCATCTGGAGAGGTTCGACGACGCTGGAAAAGTCGCCCTCCTCCTCGTTCCTAATGGCAACCGGTCGCTGCGTCAGCGGATCCCGCGAACTGCGCCGCCGAAGGTGTAAGAACAATCGCGCTCACAAGCTTTTCAGTTCCGCCTCGACTTTCTGCTCGTTCCTTCGACGGCTGGTCGTTCTTTCGCCTGGCTCTCGATCACCTCGATGTCTTGTCGATCTTTAATTTGATCTTAATGGAACGCGCGGTGCAAGGCTCACCCGATTTCCTTCTCACATTCGGGACACGGATCCCCAAGATCTGCCTAATAATCGCGCTTGCTGGCACTATCCTTGCTCAAATAAATTTATTGCCCCGAAAAACTTGCCAAACCAAGTTTGTAGCTTAGGAGGTTTTTATGAGTGTTATCGGATGGATATTGTTCGGATTGGTCGTCGGTGTCATTGGCAAGCTACTGATGCCAGGGCGTGACCCAGGCGGATTTATCCTGACGATTGTGTTGGGAATTGCCGGCGCTCTTCTCGGTGGATTCGTCGGTCGCTCGCTGGGCATGTATGGCGAGGGAGAACCCGCAGGGTTCGTAATGGCCGTAATTGGATCTATTGTCCTGCTCGTCATTTATCGGCTCGTCGCTGGCAGACGGGCCTAGCATCACTTCGGCCGATAGCAACGAACAGTGTCATGATGGTAGGTGGTACCTGTCCGCGTCGCGCAATGGCTTAGCCGCCGTCGGATTTTTCAGAAAGCGTCCCGCCGCGCGACGTATGTCGGCGACTTTAGGTTAGCGGCAGTGGCCGTTCCCGCCGCCCTCTGCCAATGTCTCAATTGACGCGATTTCTTAGTGACGTGAAAAGTATTCATCAAAGGTCCAGCAGGCTAATAGAAAACCAAAGAGATAACCAACGGATTGGAGCAGTCCCGGGATACTTTGCAGCAGGTACCAGAATGTCCCTGCCATTATTAATTCGGAGATGACCATTTAAAGACTCACGCGCTGCCGGATGAACACATAGAAATTATTCACGTGTCAATTTTTTTCTTGCGCCGATAAAGACTAGTCTCGCCTGCCAGAAACGGATCACGCCAACCGCAAACCACGAGCTACGAACGCGAGCACGTCTTTTGTGATTATTCTTTTCTGCGGCATTCCGGGTTCCGGTAAAAGCACGATCGCGAAGATGTTGGCCGACCGTCTCGCTGCACTAGGCCGGGTTCGAATATTGAGCTCGGACAAGCTTCGACCGCCGGTGTACCGGAAGTTTTTTAGGGCGCTTGCGCCGGAGCAGAAAAGACCGGATTTCCTAATTTTTGACGCCACTTTCTACAAGGAGGAATGGCGCGAGCAAGTGAGATCTCTGGCGCAGGGGGAAGAGCTTATAACCGTCTATTTGGATTGCCCCTTGGAAGTCACTCTTCAGCGCAATAGAGCACGGCAACCGAGTATCTCTGAAAAAGCGGTTCACATCATCTTTCATCAAATGAAGCCACCGAAGAATCCAAACTTAAGGATCGACACGGCGACAACTACCGCGATCGACGCCACAGCGAAAATATTCGAGTTCATCACAGATCAGCTAAGGGTCACTGGCGATAAGACGTAATGGCGGCGCAGAATCGGGACTTGGTCGTCATCGATTTTGGGCCAACGATACTGTCGAATAACGAAAACCCGACCGTCAAGTTCACCTTTGTCTTGGTTGTACATCACGTGATAGCGGACTGTGCTAGCTATCCGCCAACCGTAAGCTGGCCGTATCTCCGAATGTAACCGGTCTTCGAAAGAGAAACGCTTGATATCGAACGCTACGACAAAAGGCTTTGCCTGCGGATCCGACAATGACGAGTCGAGGGGGGCTAAACAGAAGCGAACCAAACTGAGGAAACCAGCTACAGGTTGACTACGTTGGATGCCCCTCCGCTTCTCTGCTTGTACCAGCGAACACACAGATCATAAATATGGGGGCCGGCGTGCCTTTCCTCTCTCTCCTCTCCATTGTAGCTCCTGAACTTTATGATCAACCATTGCACGCCCTCTGATTCGAAATGCCTGGATATCTTAATCAGCTGGCCGTTTTTCTTCTCAATTTGGGCACCAGCCGTGCGCAGGATTTGTGAAAGGCTTAAGAAGTCCGGGGTTCCCCTGGGATCGCGCCTTCTGGCGACACCCTCGCGTTCAAGGTACTGGATGTCTTTATCGGTATAGCGCAATTGAAAAGATCTAGTTACGTCAGTACCGGCGGCATCGGCGATGGGTCCAGCGGACTTCCCATCTTTCGGGCTCGACGTCGCTCGGAATCCGTTCTCCCCAGTTTCTGGCGTCTTTCCTTTGAACGGCCATTTAACCGTGACCCGGACGAAATACTTGCCTTCGGAGGGTTCTATGTCGACATCTTTCACGATGGGAAATTGTTCGAGGTTCTGTCCGATACAACGCAGGGCTTGGATTAGCGTGGACATCGTATGACCGAAAAGCTCCTTTCTGATTAGGGAGCGATGTAATTTCCGCTTAACCGAAACTGAATGAGATACTGTAACTCGAAGCAAATGAAATGCCGATTGGAAAAAGAGGGGAGAAATCGCGGTCCAACCTTACCAGTATTCAACAGAAGTCAGTAAATTGGCGTTCCACCTTAAATGTCATTTTGAGTTGGAAGTTTGTCTGAACGTTGTTTTCTGAACGGATTTGCACGGAAATGGACGATTCCCATAGTGAAATCGCCGAATTTGACCCGGAAAATGGAGCCCTAGGGGTCTCGACGCTCGAACGGCCTAAGCGACTCGGCGTCCTTCATTGGTGTTTCCACTGAAGGTCTGATGTGACTGGCTCGACATATTGTTGGGTTCTTCAGTTGCCGGAGCTGGGTTCTTTCGCCTTCGGTGGATAAGTATCTGAACAGAATTTCACGCAGCTTTAATAGGTCTAGAGGCTTGTACAAAATTTCTGCGGCACCTGCTTCAAGAGCACGGTTTGTTTGGACGCCGGCGACGTGCGCGGGTTTACGATCACCGGTATGTCTGTGGTGCCCGGGTTTGCCTTTAACAGTGCCGTTGCTTTAGCCCCGCTCATTTCAGGCAAGTTTAGGTCCATCATAATTAAGTCAGGATGCATGGCAGACGCTTGCTCTATGGCTTCTATGCCCGTGACAGCTTCACAGACTTCGTAGCCTAGTCGTTTGATGCACATCGCGAGCAGCTCTCGACAATCGTCGTTATCCTCGACTATTAGTATTTTCCTTTTCATATCAACCATCACGTGCTGACGTACGCACAAGTGATGCCAATAAAGTTTTGGTATTTTAGGGATTGGCGCGATATCCCTGGCGTCATTTTAGCCCTATAGCGGTCAACGATGCCCGTTGCCCGGAGTATTACTCTGAGTAGCTTCTAGGCAAAGAGAGGAATTAACTTACCGGTCAGGAGCCAGTCAGCTTCACCGTGTAAAAGTGAAATATCAGTGGGTAGCTATCGTTGGTTCCTAGCAAAATCCATTTTTAGACCCTTGCCTGTCCACTCTTGTCTATGCGAATTTTGACCGGTGGATCTGACAGGCCGGTTGCTCTCTTAACTGAGCGAGCTAAATACCAATGCTGCTCCGGAAGCGCTTTGGCAGCCGGGGGTAGCGGCAATAAACTAACTGATGACCTCGACGCTTTGGCCGCGGTCTATCGCTCCGTGCGGTTCCCCTCCATGCGGGCCGCCAACTCAGACGGCCTTTTCCAATTCCGCGACATTGGCTCTAGTATATAACAAGAACCGATGAGAGTCCCCGCAGTGCTCGCGTACTTGCTGAGCCCACTCTCATCCCCGGCCCAAAAGCGCGCCATCAACTGTTTCTGGCGCCACTCGTTTTTGATATCGTCGCCGCTAGTTAGCGCCGGCTATGATGCTTAGGTATGGAGAGATGTTTCGTTTGCGCCTTGATTCAAAAACTCGGGGCGAAGACCGTTCTCGCCTAGTGTACGAAAAATCCGCCGCAGTTCGGAATCATCCGTACAGACCGTATTAGACCGCCTCGCGTATTCGTATAGGATTTTCCGGCACAGAAATTGCCTTTATCGGTATAGAGAAATAACGATAGGAGGTTTGCGATGAAAAAAGCAGTCTATACGATGCTGTTAATCGG
>DASQUN010000033.1:0-2821 GCA_035641275.1 Candidatus Udaeobacter sp.
TGGCAAGATTACATTTGGCCGATACCGCATCTCGCCCGTCCAGCTCTCGCCGCCGGCTTGCTCCTTGCCATAGCTTTGCCGGCGTTTTTTCTGCTTAAACCAAAAAGCGAGCCCATCGCTGCCGCCGCCCTCAAAACTTACGATCTCTTTGCCAGGGGTGAATTTTCAGTGCGTCGAACCGAAAACCCCGACGAGATAGTAGAACAGTTGACCCGCGCGGTAGGCGGCCACTTCCATCCGATGGGCTACGATTTCACGGCCATGCATCTGCGCCCGGTAGCCGGCTTGATGCGGGAAATTCAAGGTCGCAAGATCCTCGTCGTCGTCTACCAGGGCCCAGGCGGCACTCTCTTTTGCTACACTTTTTTGGGGTCAGAAGAAGATGCACCGCCCAACTCCGCCAAGTTCTTTGACGCAGCCAAAAAGATTAACTTGTATGCCTTCTCCCGCGGCGGCGTCAACGCGGTATTTCATCGCGAAGGCGCTGTTATTTGTGTCCTGGCTTCCGAAATGCCGATGGAGGATCTTCTAGCTCTGGCCAGATCCAAAGCGAAGCCGAGCTGAGAAGAGTCTCGTCTGACGATGTTAATGGACTCTCCGGCCCCCTCTCACCTCGCCGCGCAATGTAGCATCTGCGGCACGCTCCTGTCTGGAGCCATGAGCGTCGTCTTTCGCACCGTCGGCATCAGGCGAAGTCCGCGCAATCCCAACCTTTGTACCCGCTGCGGCACCCATGTTGAGGAGGGGCGGGTGATTGAGATCACGGTTCTCTTCGCCGACCTGTCCTCCTTTACTGAACTGACCCACGATCTCGGACCGGAAAGAACACACGAGGTGGTCGACGCGTTCTTACGGATGGCCACCGACGTTTTAGTGAGACACGGCGCTTTCATCGACAAATACGTGGGCGATGCCGTCATGGCTCTTTTCAACGTGCCCATTAGGCAAGGCGATCATGCCCGCCGCGCCGTATTTGCCGCAACTGAATTGGCATCGGAGCTTCAAAGTTTAGGCCGGCGCTTCGGCCTTCCCCTCGCTGCATCCATCGGTATTGCTACCGGTTGGGCCCGTGTCGGGCGGCTGGGCTCCGAGGACAGCAAGGACTACACGGCCATCGGCGACGTGGTGAATCTCGCCGCGCGCCTTCAAGGCAAAGCGCACGCTGGAGAGATCCTGATCAGCGACGCGAGTTATATCAAGCACTCGACCGACTTTCCCGGAGCTACAGCTGAACAATTCGCGCTGAAAGGTTTTCGCGAGCCGGTGCGGGCTCACCGCCTGCACGGCAAGGCAGACACTCGACCGGCGGACGAGCCGCATGAAACAGCAAACAAGCAACGGACGAGCCTAGGCGCGATCATTTTCGGAATCCTGGGAGCGCCCTGCGCCGTGTCGACGTTGATCGGGCCTCTGGCCGTCGCCTTCGGCGCCAGCGGGTTTTTCGGCCTCTCGGCGGCGCTGGTATTCTTAGACCAAAGCGCCATTCGCGTTCCCATTCTCGTTCTAACAACCGCGGTTGCTCTGGCTAACCTGTATACCGTTTGGCATGCTCGAAAATTACGAACACAGGAACAGATTTCCGCCCATCTGAAAGTAATGACCAGTCTGGAAAAGCGCCGCACCCTCTTCGTGCTTGGCGCGTCCGTGGCAACACTTGGCATCGTCGCATTCGAAATCGTTGCCCATATTATGCTGCATTGACTCCTGAAGGATGGCCTCATCAAATCGTCTCGAAACTCGGTTACATGGAAACCGTAAGCCTCTCGGGTGCTTTATGTGGAGCGGACTACCAGCACAAAAGGAAATGATTTTGCGGTTCGAGCCCATCGGTCGCGTCGTCGCAGCCGACCCACTGAGTCAGGTACAGTTCTTCAACAGAAGAAAGCCACAACGAAGTTAAACTTTGCGGAAAATTGTTATCGGGGGCAAGCGCGGCTGCAGCAGCAATGAGCAACTCCGAGCATACAGAATTCTGATTGAAAGGCCCTAAGTCGAATCTTTAAGAAGATGCAGAAAAAAATCCTTGCTTTGGTTACTATTCCAATCTCGGTATCCTATGACTTTACCCACGACATACCCATGTTTATTGATCACAAAGCTCGTGGGAAGCGACCATATTTCGTAGACCTCGGAGGCTTCCGAGTAGTGGTCTAATAACGCTGGGAAAGATAGACTATGCTCATTGTAAAAGGAGCGTACGTCATCAGTACTATCCCGCAGCGCGACGGCAAGAACGGCCAAACCCTGAGAGTTTAAATCCTTATGAATCGCCTCCATCGAGGGCATTTCAAAGCGGCAGGACGGACACCAGGTAGCCCAGAAATTTAGCAAAACGACTTTACCTTTGAAGTCATGAAGCCGGACCGCGTTGCCATCGATGTCTTTAAGGAGAAAATCAGGCGCCGGCTTTTTTTCGATAGGTTCTACACCGAGATTGGCGAAGAAATCATCGCGGTGTGTGGGCGACTGAGTTGCTGGCTGAGGCGGCAGTTCTCGCCCAAGTATCCATACCGTAACCGGCAACAGCAAAATTGCGAGTGCAACAGCGGTAATGAGCCTCACTTGCGTAAACCCCTATTAAAAAAACCAATTCAATCGGCAAAAAGTTCCAGGAAATTTCGAATTTTTCGTTAAGGGAGGCCCCAGCAACCGACCAACACCGCATCGCGCACGGGAACCAACGCCGTAAGAAATTGGTTAATATTTAAGTAGGTCAGTAACCCAGCGCGCCGTTTTCGTAATGATCCGCACGACCTGCGAGAAATCAAATAAGAGCTCAGCATGGTGCGGCTACAGATAAACGAATTGGTCACCGCATTGA
>DASQUN010000034.1:0-3250 GCA_035641275.1 Candidatus Udaeobacter sp.
TCCTGCCGCCGTACCGATCGACGAGGGTCACCATCGCATCGAAGTCTTCGTGCATGACGTCCATCGCCATGTGGCAGCCGCGGCCGTGCTTCTTGCTCCGCTCGGAAAGCTCCGCGACCTCGACTAACCCGATCATCTGGCCATTCTGCACCGGCATCATCATTTCCTGCCGACAGGAGATCGCTACGCCGGCCGCCAAAGCCTTAGTGTAGAAGGTCATCGCCTTATTCAAATCTCGAGTCTCGAACACGGTGTGGCTAATACATTCGTTAAAAGGCTCCTTCCGCCGGACGCAAAACTCTAGGTGGTTACCGTCCGGGTCATCGAGGTAAATTGAGTAGGCCAGCGGAGATTGTTGGGGATGCTCGATAGGTCCGCTGAACGCATGGCTGGCTGATGATAAGCTTTGTTGGACCTGCTCGAACCTTTTTTTAGAGACGCTGACGCCGATTCTCGGGCCGGAGCTGCTGGAGACCTCTGCCTTCACCCCCGGGAGGTGGAGACCGATAATATTCTCGCCGGCGAGCACATAGGTTTGGCGCGGAGTGCCGTCGGGATTGCGGCGGGTCGTCTTGTACTTTAGTCCCAACACGTTCACGTAAAAATTCTGATTGGGATCCAGGTCGCGCACGGGAATGGCGATATGGTCGATGGTTTGGACTCCCTTTCTTATCTCTGCGACCATGAAGCACCTCCGATACATTTGGATGTTTCAGGCGAAACTACCTAAAGGGCTGTCAGCGGTCAACTCGAACTCATTCAGGAAGCTCCACTGCGGCGGCGGTCGCGGTTTAAAGTAATTCAGGGAAAGTAAAGGTTCGCTTCCGCAACCGACGCGCGCCATCGCCGGTGATCACCACCGTATCGCCGCAGCGAATCGAATCGGGCGCATTCGAGGGCATAGCGCCCGGCTTGAGCACGAAAACATTGCCCTCCACCAATGGCAAATCAAGATGCATGGTGTAGGTCGGTGAGTTGTAAACATTCCCGTCCACTTCGCCGGTGATCTGAGGCCGATCTTCACCGAGGCCGCGGCCATGGAGCAGCATGCCTTTTGGCGTGTGGCCGGAATCGCGAACCAGTCTCTGATAGAGAGTCACGACTTCACGAAAAGAGATCCCGGGCTTCATAAAGTTGACCAGCTCGTCAAACACTCTTGCGCTTGCGTTGAACGCGTGCTTGAGCTCCGCTGGAATCTTTCCGAGGCAGGCAGCCTGTACGGTTTGCGCGATATAGCCGCCATACTTCGCTTCCAATTCAGTGTTGATGATGTCGCCGGCCTGAAGCGGACGATGGGGCGCAAGGCGGCAAGCCCACGGCACGTCGGCACCCGCGCCCCAATGAGTCATCGACGGATAGTCGCCGCCGCTGGCAATCATGGTATGCCAGATAGTTGCGACCATCTCATTTTCCATGATTCCGGGTTTTGCTTTGGCGATAACCGCTTCGACGACCTTGTCGAGAATTTCGGCGGCTCGTTCAATCCATGCCACTTCTTCGGGGCCTTTCACCGAGCGCGCATCCTGGAGCAGTTCTGTCGCGTTTTCGAACTGCGCCCGCGGAAAGGCCCTTATTACTTTCTCTAGCATGCCACTCACAACGGTTCCTTCGGGCGCCCGCAGAAGGCCGCCCAAACCAGAGATGCCGATGCGTGCCCGATCCAGCTGGAGCTCCTTCATGCGTTCGATCATTGGCTCACTCCAGGATCGCCGTGTGATCCGGATGTCGTTCACCCAGTCTTGTGCAATCGTCCACCACTCCACTTCGTTGGAGCCACGCACAAAGGCTGTAACTTCACCGGCGGCGGGAAAGACGACCGCCACCTCTGTTTGATGCCCGCCGATGTGCGTCAAGTAACGAATGTCGGCCTGAAACTGGTCCCAGTGGCTTTGATTGGGAAAACCGATGATGGCGTCTACCCGCGCTTGTTGCATCAGCTCGCGCACTCGGTCCCAACGCCGCGCGCGCTCGTGATGACTCAATTTGGGGAGCCCAAAGCCTCGTTCACCACTGTTGATCATCGATCCGTAGGTTAGTTTCCGGCGCAAGGTTATGCTTAGCTTATATGGAGTTCGTTAGGCCAGTTCAACCGTGGCCCTGTGCCCTGTGCTTGACTGTTGCATACTACTATCTGTTACACTACGGCCACACTTCGACACCGAGGAGGACCACAACGACGATGGCTATTCCTGGAGAAAAAGCAATTCAGATGGTGCGCAGCGCTCACGCGCAAGCCGCGCAGCTGGACATCGCCGTTACGGCGGCGGTCGTTGACCAAAGCGGCCGCATGATCGCCCTGGGTCGGATGGACCGCGCCCGTCCCATCACTGTGGAAATCGCCCTCAACAAAGCCTACACGGCCGCCAGCTTCGAACAGCCCACCAAGGAATTGACGGGGGTCGCTGCCCAAACCTGGTTTCAAAGTCTGGTGGTATCCAGCAACGGTCGCATCATGCCCGGCGGCGGCGCGCTGCCGATCGTGGAGGGCGGCACCGTCGTCGGCGCCATCGCCGTGTCGGGAGGTACCGAAGAGCAGGACCAGCGCTGCGCTGAGGTGGCTCTGGCCGCTTATGCCTGATGTGGCATCGTCGCGGAGGTAGACAACATGGGCTTGTCGTATCGGACCCGGTTGGTATTGGCGGAGATCTATATATAATGGAATAGCTATTGAAAATTTGCTCTGTGGGCCGATCGAAACCGCGAAAGCACAAAGGAAGGGGAAAATCGCCATGGCCGTGACGCTCGGTAATGCAACGAAATCTGGGAAGGCAGTTGAGGGGGCTAACGCTGGCAAAGCAGGAGCGGAGACCCCGCCTCCGCCTTACCTCGGGCGATCGGTCCGCTTGGTCGGCGCGCACGTCAATGTCGACATGAACCAGTCGCCTCATCCCAAGAATCAGCGCGGCGAGCTGGGGAAACCGCTCTTCAACTGGTATCGCAACACTGTGTCTA
This sequence comes from Candidatus Udaeobacter sp., assembly GCA_035641275.1. Taxonomy (GTDB): domain Bacteria; phylum Desulfobacterota; class Binatia; order UBA9968; family UBA9968; genus DASQUN01. The sequence continues at coordinate 2,953 of DASQUN010000034.1, forward strand.
ACGATCCCCTGACCCGTGTCTCCGCGCCCAATCATTTCGCCGATCGCAGACATTTTCTGACTAATCTGATCAACCGATCAACCAAGGGCAAGGTCAACCCGAAACGAGTGGCCGTGGCCGATCCTGCGCAGATGACGCGTCACATCAAGGGCGTGGCCCACTATATGGGAGCCGATGCCGTCGGCATCGCTAAAGCGCACCCATCGTTTCTGTACGCCGGCAGCCGTTACGTCCAAGATGGCACGGCGGAGGATTCGTACCAGCAGGAGACTCCGGAAGATCTGGTGCGGAAATTTCC
>DASQUN010000035.1:0-5932 GCA_035641275.1 Candidatus Udaeobacter sp.
AACTGCCGGCGGCGGCCATGAGGCTGCTGGTCGAACGTGTCGTTTCTTACGGCATCACGCTCACGCGGACGTCCAATTGCTGGAATGATTTCCAAAGCCTTGGAGGCGAGGTATGTCAACTGCGTGAGTTGGGAATGGAGACCATCGTAAACCTCATCTATTCCGTCTCGCCACGTCACACCGATGACTATTACGCCGAAAAGGCCCGGGAGGCGGCCTCCATTCGGCTATATCGGATTTGCTTCAAAGACGTGGGCGGCCTGCTCACGCCGGAGCGTGCCCGACTGCTCATCCCGGCGATTATCGGAAACGCCGGCGATATTCCTGTGGAATATCATGCGCACTGCAACAACGGGTTGGCGCCGCTTTGCTATCTCGAAGCGGTGAAACTGGGAATTGAAACACTGCACACTTCGATTCCACCGCTTGCCAACGGCTCATCTCAACCTTCCATTCTCAACGTCGCCAAAAACCTGCAGGCCTTGGGCTATACGCCGGTCCTCGATGAAGCAGAGATAAAGCCCGTGGAGGAGCATTTCACTGCCGTCGCCAAACGAGCCGGATTGCCGATCGGACAGCCTTTCGCCTACGATGAGTCACAGTATCTGCACCAGGTGCCGGGAGGAGTCATTTCCAATCTGCGCCATCAACTCCGGCTGGTGGGGATGGAAAACAAGTTGCAAGCGACTCTGGACGAGGCGGCTCGAGTGCGCGCGGATTTCGGCTACCCTATCATGGTGACCCCGCTGTCGCAGTTCGTCGTTAGTCAAGCGGCGATCAACGTGATTGTCGGCGAGCGCTACAAAGAAGTAACCGATCAGGTCATCCAATACGCTCTGGGACTATGGGGCAAGGAGGCACCTGCGCTGATCGATCCGGACGTGAAGGACAAGATCTTGAGCCGCCCCCGGGCCAAGGAATGGCAAGGCTGGCAGCCGCCCGATCTTTCGCTTCGTGAGGTGCGCAATAAATTTGGCGGAGCTTCGCTTTCCGATGAGGAGCTCCTGCTGCGAATTTACGCCGGCGAGGATGCCGTGAAAGCGATGGCTTCCGCCGGTTCTCCTCGGGAGTGTTTGAGTGCGAAGCAGCCACTGGTCCGATTGATCGAAGCGCTGAGTAGAAAAAAGGACTGCGGGCAGATCTTCATAAGAAAGGCTGATTTTTCACTTACGCTCGAGAGAAGAGCCGCTTCGGTATGACGCAACCCATCGAACGTCCAGACGGCTGCGTTTGATCGTCATGCTCTTTCGATTTCGTTGTCGGCAACAATGAAAACTTGGGATTCGCCCGTTTTAACTTCGTACAGCGTTCTGCCCTTTCGATACGCTTCGTCAGCGGCGGCTACGTGAGCGGGAAACTCGCCTACATATACCCCATCGGTTATTTCGCCTTTCAAGCCGCGGTCGTTCCTTGATTTGACGTAATCGCCTTTGTTGTAGCTGAAGAAGAACGAATAGTTTTCATCGAGTCGCGCGTCGTCAATTTTTACGAATTCCATTACTCTTTTCCTCCCACTATTCATCCTGACGCCAAAAGAAGCGTTGTCAATGGGACTGATAACTCGGTAGACTGGCCGGCGACAATTTTCTTGCGAAGGCTCGAAGATCAAAATAGAATCTCGCCCGGGCTCAGTAGAGGAGAATCTGGCATGGAATCACCGGCTGATGTGACTTGGAAGGGTTACTCGTTAGCGGAGCGGGATTGGCGCTGGCAGAGGGTGCGTGATGGCGCTGCCAAGGCGGGATTTGACTGCATCTTTGTGCCTCTTTGCGTCGATGGCAGAAACCTGCACCTGTCGCTCGAGCAGGCGCGCGGTACGCGCTCAGACTGTCGTTTCCTCACGCAGTTCGAGAACGCGGCGGTGATCCTGCCGACGGACAGTCGAAAGGCCATCGTTATCTCCGACCACGAAAGCGGTAACGAGTGGGCGCCGGATTTTCGCCCGCTGCATGGCTCTTGGGGAAGGAGTATGGCGCAAGCCTTGATCGATGCGGGTATGGAGCGGGCGCGTATTGGCGTTTCCGGCATACGACGCGGTCTGTATAGCCACGGCCGAGCGTTTCACGGAGTCGTAAATCATAGTTCCTATGTCGAGGCGTTACGGCGCCTGCCCAACGCCACTTTCGAGAATGCAACGGACGTGGTTGGTTATGCGCGCTACGTCAAGAGTGAAGAACAGATTGCGTGTCTTCGACGAGGGGCGGCCATCGCCGCGGCGGGCATTGAGAAGATGATCGAGCTCGCGCGGCCGGGCATGGACGAAGGTGTGCTCTACGCTGGCGTCATGCAGCGGATGGCGGAGCTGGGAAGCGAGTACTACCCGATGGCGTTTTACAGCGGGTCGCACGGCGGCGGGCGGTTGCCCCGATTTGAAGACCCGACGGTGGATAGATTTCTTCAGCCCGGGTATCGAATTGCCAATGAAGTGGACGCGGTCTTTGGCGGACTGATCGCCCAGGAGCAACAGCCGATCTTCTTAGGTCCGATTCCTGATGAATGGAAGCCTGCCATCGAACTCCAGCGGGATCTTTATTTTGCGGCACTGGAACACCTCATACCTGGCAGGCCGTTCGCCGGATTTATGGACTTCATCAACAGCTTCGGCGAAAAACGAGGATTGAAAAGTTTGATGCTCATGCACGGGCGCGGGTATGGCGACGACGGCCCGCTCTTTACGCCGCAGAATCGCGGCGGGCGGAATCGCGACGTGCTGATCGAACAAGGAAATGTTTTTATTGTAAAGCCCATCGCTTACAGCGCCGACGGAACCTTTGATACGAGTTGGGGCGGCTGTGTGCTGGTAACGGAAAAAGGCGGCGAGCCACTGGTCAGGCGAACGCCGGGAATGATTTCGATCACATAGAAAAACTGTCTCGAGTTTCGCGTCCCGGGTCTCGCGGTTTTTAACTCGAGACCCAGAACTCGAGACTCGAAACTGAAGGAGTAGCTTCTATGCCATGGAAGACACCCCCGGGCGCCGGCGCAACGGTTTTCATCTGGTCGGGGTACTCACTGGCCGAACGCGACCGGCGCTGGCAAGCCGTGAGAGAAACCGCCGGGAAGGCCGGGTTTGACTGCATCCTCGTCCCGTTGGGAAACGGCGTGGACGGGCGCTACATGACGCAGCTCAGATGTTCCGCCATGGCGCTTCCGAGCGACGGCCGTGCACCGATTGTAATCGCTGATCGTAGATCGAGTAACGAATGGGTGCCGGAACCTTGGCAGACGGGCCGTGAATGGGCCGAGCCTATGGGCGAGGCGCTGATTGATTTAGGAATGGAGCGAGCGCGGATCGGTGTCGTGGGATTGCAGGGTGGATCGGTCACTCATTGCAGCTCGATCGATGGAGTAGTCAACCATACGGCTCTCGCGCACGTGATGAGCAAACTACCCAATGCTACGTTCGACGACGCGACCGATGTCATCGGCTTTGTTCGCTACGTCAAGAGCGAAGAGGAAATCGTCTTCGTGAGTCGCTCAGCGGCCGTGGCGGCAGCCGGACTCGATGAAATGGTCAAGTTAGCCCGGCCAGGTATTGATGCCGCGAAACTGTACGCCGATGTCATCGCGCGGGTACTGGAGCTGCGGAGCGAGTACTATCCGTTGGCTTTAACGGTCGAGCCTATCGGCACGCTGAAGCCGAAGCGCTATACCAATCCTCCCGTAGGCAAGAGACTGGAAAACAACACGTTGATCACCAATGAAGTGAACGCGATCTCAGGCGCGCAGTTGACCCAGGTCTGCCAGCCGATTTTGCTCGGGCACGTGCCGGATGCATGGAAGCCCGTAATCGACTTACAACTGGAAATATACGAGGCGGGAGTAGAAATGATTAAGCCGGGGATCACGCTCGGAACTCTAAAGGAATTTGTGAACGGTTTCGGTGAGAAGCGCAAGATGAAAACACTGGCCCAGATGCACGGCTGCGGTTATGGCGACGATGGTCCCGTGCTGACCCCAAAATCCCAAGCGGATCACCTGCGCGGCTTGCGCATCGAGAAAGGCAACGCGTTCGTGTGGAAGCCGATTGCGATGACGGCCGATGAGCGGATTCAGTTTGCTTGGGGCGGACCCGTTCTCGTGACGGGTGAAGGTGTCGCAGCGTTATTCACGCGCGCGCATGGAATGGTGTCGATTGCCTAGGTCGCAAACGTCCCTTAGAGGCTGTGTCGTGTTAGCCGTTGCCCTTCGACCAAGCTCAGGACGAACGGCTAATACTTGAATTGTCGTATCCTCACCCTGTTCGTGAGGCTCTCGAACCATGAACGGGATTGCGCCTCTTAGGTGGGAAGGCACTGTATTAGGCTTGCCCACATTGGCATAATGCGAGCCACTTAGTCACCAGTAGTAACTGTGTACTACAACATCAATCAGTACCCGGCGATGAAAGGGAAGTCCAAAGCCGATCAGCGCTTTATTGTCATAACCGCGCTACGTCATCACGACAGGTGGATTAATAAACGGTTTTTCGCTGTTATCTGTGGCTTGCTCGGGATTCTTGGACTGAGCACGCATCTTACTCAGAGATACTTAACCGCAGTCTGGATGGATTGGGTTTTAGTCTTGGCATGTGGTGTTGTGTTCTACGCGTACATATTATGGGAGATCAACGGCCCCGTTTTCCGAGCGGTTGAAAGGTATCTGTCCCGACAGAACTAAGCAAGCTGCAGCTAGTGTTGGATCGCCATGAGCGCAGTGAAAAAAATTGCATTCCGTTGTTTATCCGTTGTCTTCGGCCTTTTATTGGCGGCTTTAGTGGCCGAGATGGTGCTACGTCTTGGAGGCTATTCGCCCATTTATGTCAATCCTCTCGGCGCTTTTCACGAGCCGCATACGCTCGTGGGGTACCGCGGCAAACCCAATTTCACAGGGCGATTTAGCCGAGACGATTTCGATGTAATGATCGCCCACGATGAGAATGGGTTTCGCAAGCAAGAATACCAAAATCCAAAGGAAAAGACCCACCGCAATATCTTTGTCTTCGGTGATTCGATTACATGGGGATGGGGAGTGGGACAGGGAAAGGTATTCACGGACGTTATGAGTCGGCTGATGCCGCATTATCATATTATGAACTTTGGCCTCAACGCTTCGGGAACCGTGGCACAATTCACTCTTTTCGAGGCCCACAGCAAAGAATTGGTTCAGCCGGGCGATACCGTAGTGCTGGTTTTCGTTACCAATGACTTCAAAGATAACGTCACCGGATTTCTGCACGGTAGGGTCAAAGATGGACGGGTAAAACGGGTCGGGCCAACCCGCCTGCTTCGTTCCAAGAAGAGATTCGACATCGTGCAAGCGTCCTATTTGATTAACTACCTCGTGTTTGCTCAACAGGTCACAAAGGCCGTCGTCCAAGAAAAGCGCGCGAATCAAAAGGCTCCCCAGTTGGTCGCACTGGGAGAGAAGAGTCCCGAGATGGTCGTCACGAAGTATTTCCTCGCGGAGTTTAAAAGAAACGTCGAGCAGAAACGGGCAAGGTTTGTCGCGGTGTACGTGCCCCCACAAGGAGAATTGGCCGAGACACCGAATATTAGCGACACGGCCGTGAAAAACCAATCGGGTTTGCGCAAAGCATTTTTTGCCTGTGCTGAACCGTCTTCGCTTCGGACGCTCGACTTGCTGCCGCATTTTCTCGCAGCCAAGAGATCCGGCCAATATGAGCGTTTGACGTTTCTACACGATAAGCATTGGAACAAGAATGGCCATGCCGTTGCTGGAAAGACTGTCGCCGAATTCATTCTGGCCGCGGATCGTATTCACAAGAATTGAGCTAGGCGCGGGGATGCTCGCCGTCTCGTAAAGCGCATCGGCCTAGGCCGGATTATTCACGCGCATCGGCGATCGAGGGCAAGCCCTCCAGAGTGAAGGCAATGGCCAGTGCGGATTGAGCGTTCAAAGTTCAATGTTGGCTCCGGAGTTCTGACTTTGA
>DASQUN010000036.1:0-4400 GCA_035641275.1 Candidatus Udaeobacter sp.
GTGTCACGGCTTTTCTGCGCCTTTCTGCACCCCCAATCTCTCATCAACGCGCTCCCTCGCCGCTCGTAGGACATATTCCCGAGCTTCCGCCTCAGACTTAAATCGGTCTCCGGTGATACCGAGAATAGCGCTAGGAATGCCGAAAGTATCGGGCGGTGTTATTATCCCGGCTTTTGCTCTCCAAAGATTTGCGTCGGCAGGAGAGATGGTGTTCCAGTGGATCGTGTAGCCACGGTATTGTTCTATACCCGAAGGCATACTCGATGCCGGAGCAAGCTCGGTGCCACAGGCCGCCTTCGAGGGCAACGACTCAGTCGATGTCCGAGAAGCGCGACAGCGAAAAACGATTGCAAATCACAGTCGGCACATAAGCCTAGCTGAAGCGGCTTAGGCGGTGAAAGTCCTTCGGGAGCTATTGTTTCTACCTAGACGTCTCCTGTCCCGTGGTGCTGGGTTGAAGTCGGTTGTTAATTAGCCGTCCGAGCTTTTCTAAGCGGGCCAGACAGAATCGAAAGCCCGAACAAGGGGAGGATTCTGTTTATGGCCACGCGGCTCCGCAAAAATCACGCAGCACTCGTTCCGCCCAGAGACCATCCGCTGATGCGTCGCGGCCCCATCTCCAACTGGCCGCCCGTCTGGACTCAACGCATCATGGAGGGCACGAAAGAAATCAGGGTGAAGTCGGGGTTCTGAGATATGTTTACTCAATCGACAAAGGTCCAAAAAGTGCTTTTTGGTGATCGAACACAATAAAGACCTTTACGTCGGCGCTCTTCTGTCCGATGACAGTGTCTTTTGTTCGCAGATTTGCGCTCGTTTACAGCAACATCTCGGTCGCTCAATTAAACAGGATTGGCGATTTGGAGGTGAGCTTACTTTGTAATTTTCATTGATCGCTCAGCGATTACGTACGTCCGTCCAGCAGCCGTTGAACGGTTGCGATCAAAACAGGCGCATCAATCGGCTTCGGGAGAAATTCCGTCGCTCCCTCGATGGCCGCTGCCGCATATTCGGCTGTGTAACCTGATAGTAGAATGATCGGCAGGTTCGGCGATGTTTCACGAAGTTGTGCGATTAACGCAAAGCCGTCTAACCGAGGCATTACCAAGTCTGTGATGATCAGATCGAAAGCGTACTTATCAAGCAATGTCAGCGCTTCGAGACCGTCCTTCGCTTCCATGACCTCATGGCCATGAAATCGCAGAAGTTTCGCAAAGGCATATCGCGGTATGGCTTCGTCTTCTACCAAAAGAAGCACCCAACAATTATATTGCTCTAGGGCCATGGGATACAAGAACTATTTCGCACGGTTTGTATGCTATTCCACGGCAGTGTGATCTAGATCCAATTCCAGCGATGCGCAACACGTTCGGTCCAGCACTGACTATCCCTAAGGTAATTTGTTTTTCCCCGCCTGCAGCAGAATATGCGTGAGGTCGTCCACGAGAGGTATCAGGCGAGCCGCGGTTCCATATCAGGTCGCTCGTTCAGACACTTGCATCAAGTGGGTCAGTTCATCGTCGATCCGTGGCTTTACGGTAGCATCGCCATCGCTAAATCGATGACCATGAGTTCTTGAGGCGTAACATTTTGTTTCTGTGTTTCGACGGCCATCACTCCATTCGCCCCGAGTTTCGGCGAGCCCACCACATCCGCGGCGGCGATTCCTGCTCGCCAACTTCCCGTACTCACGGAACCAGTTGCTGCTAGTAGAATGCGGCGTGGTTCGGAGTTAGTTAGAGAAGAACCGACTAACGGCAAGCCAGGCGTTTGTTTGCTTCTTCGAATACTTCTCGGGCGTGCTGAATGTCGAAGGGCCGCTCCTGCAATGTACAGGGGTCCCATTCGCTGCGTGGCGTGGCGAAGAAATCACCGCCGTAGACGTGGATGGCCGCGGTAATCTGATCAAGCGGATTCGTCACGGCGTGGATTACAGCTTCACCGAGAGGAACGGTTTCTTTGGGGTTGAGCGTCTTTACGCCGTGTGCAATGAGACCAGTTTCGCTCCTGTGATAGAAAGAATTGTCCTCGCGCCCGCTGTAGATCCCAATCACCGCCCACATTCGATGCTCATGCGGGTACAGAGTCATGCCCGGACCCCACAGTACGTTCAGAATCGTCAATGTCTCAGAGTGGTAAAGCGTCTGGATGCCCGAAAGTTTCGGCTCTCCTAGGGACTTGAGAATCTGGCCCGGCTCACTAACTGCTCTTGCGACAATCTCTCGCACAGCGGCGTGCGGGCTTTGTTCTCGAAGACCTTGGCGACAATCCTCTATCAGTCTATCGGATTCAAACATGGTCTGATTCCTTCCTGCAGCGATAAGAAGAAGTAGATGCGCGATGAGATGACTAATCGAGGTTTTTATTCGCGCAGCAAGGCTGAGTCAAGTCCTAAAACCAACGGGTATCCAGCCCCCAATTTTATGGCTTCTGTCTGGCGATCACATTGCGGCCTAAGCCTCACAATAGGATAGATGGAAACTACTGGTTCCGGCCAAAACTCGTGGCCCAAGTCGAATTCACGGAATGGACACCTGGCGACCATTTACGACATTCGAGCTTTGCCGGGCTGAGGGATGATAAAGAGGCGCGCGAGATCAAGCGGGAATAGGGTATTGAATCCTTATTTTTAGAGTTTCTTCCATGACTTCCGTTTGTGAGTTTTAGCCCAGCGGCGGGAACAGGTAAAGGCTGGATCTTCGCAATCTCGGATGAGCACACAGGTGTTGCATTTCTTCAGCGCTAAACGTTCTACAGTTGCGCCGCCCGTCGACTCGTTGATAATCGACGGTAACAGAGCCCACGGTCCACTCGATACGAAAAGCGTTTACCTGCAGTCGGTCGAAATGATCGCCCAACGAACGTAAACCGTGAGAGAGCAATTTGGATGCCGGCGGGGCTGAAAACGACTGATTTCGTCGTAGTTTTTGCGCCTGGGCATCGAGGCGTGAAATATCCGCTGGGCTAAAACAGAACACACGATTAGCTGTGGAGTGACGGGCGTCTTGTGACCCAACATTGTTGTGCCCGAGAGCATTTCGCAAAATCCGTTCGTCTGTTTTTGTTACCGAATCACTCCATACCATGTACTGCGGGCCATATTTCTCCAGCTCGAAAGTCGCAATACGCGCGGCTTCCAGCGACTGTCCAATCACTCTTAACGATTTAGCATGCGACATATTGTTAACGACAATAACACTACCGTTTCATTACATGTTCAGCCCGGCACCGTAGATAAGTCGTGTTGGTACCGGGTCGAGGTCTATTTTTCGAGGCGGATTTATAATTTAAAAAGTAATGGACGAGATTTTAGACTGCGGTACAGAGTCAGCGCGGCGGTGAACTTACGGGTTACCTGTATCAGGTCCCACATTTCTCTCACCAAAAGGATCGCCGTAGACAGTATCGCGGTGACAACGAGGGCAGTTAACGGAAAGCCGATCGGGTAAGGCAGCATCATAACCGTCAGGTTGGCCAGGGTTAATTTCGTCCGATCGCTCATATAATGCCTCCATCCAATCGTGGCCCACAAAGCATCACGGTAGTGCCACAGAGTTTCCGCTGGTGCGGATGAGAGCAACGGCCATACCATCCTTTCGATTTGATGCTAGCCGGGGTTTAACGTTTGTGACTTGAATCGGCGTTCGTCAGCTTTCGTTCCTTTCCTATTATGAGTTAGATTGTCCCTGAAAGGCGCAGCTTTGGAACAGTCCTTCGACTCACAAATTTGTACCCGGCGGCACAGACATGTCAGGCAGGCGAAGGGAGCGCCGACGATCCCATTTGCGTAATCGCCGATCAAAAGAGTAACCCGAGGTCACGCCGCTGCGATTCGCAACCGAGAACCGAACGCTCAAGCAGCCGCCCCGCGAACCTGGTGATGAAATGCAGAAAGCTTCGGACGAATGTTGATGAGGCGCGCCGGCTGCGCCAGGAAGGCCTGCTCGCGTGACTAAAATGTGCATTTTTGACAGGTTTATGCCGCTCGTTTCTTGCAAAATACTCCCTCGGCGCTTATAATCTTCTCTCAGTACACCACATCAGCGACTCCACATCGTAAGAGGGGACGGTGGTATGAAGAACGTGTTGAGGTCATTGATTGCGCTCGGTCTGTTGTGGGGAGTTGCCGCACACGCGGGGGTCATATACGAGAATAGCGCAAATGTTAATATTGCCGTATTTAGCGATCCCAACACACCTCAGTTTATCGCGGACGATTTTAGTCTACGCCCCGGCTTGAATAGCATCACTGGTCTTCGCTGGACGGGAGTCTACGCTTCAGACACTCCGACCGCTCCGGATAACTTTAGAATTCAGCTGTTCGGAGACGTCGCTGGCGCAACGCCGATTATTTCTTGGTTCATCGGCGATCCTGGCCGCACTGATACAGGCATAGATAT
>DASQUN010000037.1:0-11301 GCA_035641275.1 Candidatus Udaeobacter sp.
GAGCCGCTATCCTGAGATCCAAGATCTTCTCACGGGCAAAGTTCCGGGACGGACAAACGACAACCAAATCACCTTTTTTTTGAACAACATCGGCACCGGCGTTCAGTTCGCCGCCATCGGCTACTGCGCATACAAGGCGGCGAAAGAAAAAGGCTTAGGCCGCGAAATTCCAACGGATTGGTTTTTGCAAGACATAAAGCCCTAAACTCTTTATCGTCCTTCAGGATCTGTCTATTCCGTGAATCTATTTCGTCACAGGGCAATTGGCCTTAACATTAGAGTCGTCCAAAGTCCGTTCGCCAAAGTTCTTTGAGTCTAGCCATCTGCTCGTTTGACAATCCGCCGGGACCGGAGCAACCGACCGCGTCATCTATATGCGACGGGTTGGAAAAACCGACGAGAACCGTGGAGACCTCGGGTTTCATGAGCCCAAATCTAATGGCCGCTTGAGTGAGACCCTTGCCATCGACACCGAGCGCGGTCTTCACTTTTTCTGCCCGTTGGAGATCGAGAGCATAATCAGATCCAGGTGAGAGCGGGTCCGGACTGCTGCCGCCGCCCGCGCTCGGATCCGACGTCAGCGCGCCAGCTGCTAGGATACGGATGACAAAGGCGCCCATTCCCTTGGCCGCTGCACGGTCGATGATCAACCCATAATCCAACGCGCCAAACCCCGGCGGCACCGGCTGGCCGGCGCTCGGGTTGAGCAAATTGTAGTAGGCCTGAAATCCATGAAACTCACCGCTGTCGACAAGCTCGTGGAGCGCTGCCGCGTCCCCTAATCCACTAAAGCCGAAAAAGCCGACCTCACCGCGGTCGCGCATCGTCTTGAAACCCTCGACGACCCCATCGGGCCCCAAAACGTCCTTGGGAGTGAGGCTAAAGCGCTTGCCTCTGCCCCGGTCTAAGGTAACCCGAGTATGGAGCTGGATGAAGTCAACGCGGTTACGTTTTAAACGCGCCAATCCGCCCTCCACGGCGCGAACCGTAGCGGCTTTGACATCGCCGACGGCATCGGCCTCCAGGCGAATCTTAGTGGAAATCACAGGTTCGGCGCCGAGATCGTTAAGTATCCGGCCCAAGTTCGCTTCGGATTTGCCCAAACCATAGGCGAACGCCGTGTCGAAGAAATTGATTCCTAGATCAAGCGCATGCCGAACCGCTTCGATCTGTTCATCGTAACTCGCCTGGACCATGAGCACGGCGTTATTACCGCAGCCGAAGCCGATCTCGGAAATTTTCAAATCGGTTTTGCCCAATCGGCGATATTGCATGCCCCCTCCTCATATCTCGGCAAATATGTCCATCATTGCAGCCGTATCCGTGAGATCCGGCACGCACGCGTCCGGCTTATAACATTACAGCTCTTCGATGGGATATCGTCCCGTGCCGATTAAAATACATTTCATTTGGTTCTTACGCGCCGCTTCAAGATCCTTCGGCGTATCGCCGATGATGACACACTGCTCGGGTCGAATCGATTTTCCCTTCGCTTGTTCCCACCGTTCTTTGGCGATCCTCGGTAAATCGGCTCGATGAGGCGAATCGCTGCCATACGCCCCAAGGCGCAGGTACGAGCTCAGCCCCGCCGCTTCGAGTTTAACTCGAGCCGTGATTGCGAAATTCCCGGTGACGACACCTTGACTAAATTCTTCTTTGGTCGCCACTGCCTTGAGCAATTGGAGCACACCGGGAAGAGCACGAATCGTCATCGTTCCGTCTTCTAATGCATGGGCATAACTGAGTCGTAAGTTTAACGCGAATTGCTCCCAGTGCTCGACAGCCAGTGTTAGATCAACTTCGGCTTTGGCGAAGATTTCCTGTACGATGCGCGGATCCGTATTGCCGTCAGGAATCACAGACCGGATGTCACCAGCGATGCCGAAGGTCTGTAGAATCGCTCTGTTGAAAGGAATGTACCCGTTTTGGGTGCGCGTGAGCGTTCCATCGATGTCGAAGAGGATCAGCCGTTTCATAGCTCAAGCGGATATTCGCACAATCGCGTCTTGGTTCGCAAATCGACTGGACGGGTTTCTGTACGGAAAAACATGCACTGCAAAAAGCGTTGACAAGCCCTGGCTTCTCAGATAAAAATTTGACCTCGGTTTTGCGCGACTGGCGTCAACGTGGAATCGACCACGGGGGAGTGCAAAGCGTTAAGACGGCCGAACGCCTGGGTCTCTTAATTACAAGAGGTCCAGGCTTTTTTATGCCGTGCCGGTCAGTATCCTCCAGCTTGATTCACCCTCCCTCTCTTTCTTTACGGCGGTCAACTTCCTTACGCCTAAGGCTGTGCAAGGTGCACCCTCATTATGCTGGTTGCTTGATCCGGCATATCGAACTAATATTAATCGGTCGCAAAATCAGAGATTGAAGCGATGATTAAGCACTATTTGCTCTCACCGGGCCCCACGCCCATTCCCAACGAAGTCGCGTTGGCGATGTCGGAAACCATGATTCATCACCGCACGCCGCAGTTCAACAAGGTCTTTCAAGGAGCGCGGCAGGGATTGAAAACTCTTTTTGGCACGAAAGGCGATGTATTGATGTTGGCGGCCTCTGGCACGGGAGCGATGGAAGCGGCGGTGTCCAATCTCTTCTCTTCCGGCGACAAAGTACTGATCGTCAATGGTGGCAAGTTCGGCGAACGTTGGCTCAATATCTCAACCGCCTTCGGCCTAAGGGCCGTCGAAATCAAAGTCGAGTGGGGAAAAGCGGTTAAGCTTGGAGCGATCGAAAAGCAGCTCAACGCTCATCCGGATACTAAGGGGGTGATGATCCAAGCGAGCGAGACCTCGACCACGACGCTCCATCCGGTTAAAGAGATCGCCAAGCTTACGCGCAACGGGCCGCTTTTCATCGTCGATGGCGTAACAGCCGTTGGCGTTCTCTCTATGCCGTTTGACGACTGGGGCATTGATGCTCTGGTCACGGGTTCACAAAAGGCGCTCATGCTGCCGCCCGGCCTCGCCTTTATCGCGCTGAGCGATCGAGCCTGGGAAAGGACCAAAACGGCCAAGCTTCCCCGCTTCTATTTTGACCTCAACCTTGAAAGAAAGAACCAGCAGAAAGGATCGGGCGCTTTTACGCCGGCAGTCTCGCTGATTTTTGGGCTGCGGGCCTCGCTCGATATGATGCAGCGGGAAGGTTTGGACCGCGTTTATGAGCGCCATGCGCGTATGGCGCGGGCTACGAGAGCGGCGACCACGGCGCTGGGGCTGAAACTGTTGGCACCGGAGAACCCGAGTCCAGCGGCCACGGGTGTTTTTTTGCCGGAGAATATCGACGCAGACAGAGTTTTGGATTACCTTCGCGATCAGATGAACATCACGCTCGCGGAAGGGCAAGACCAACTGAAGGGTAAAGTCATTCGCATCGCCCACGTCGGTTATATGGGCGCTTTCGACGTGATTACGGCGATCGCCGCATTGGAAATGGCGCTCAGGAAGTTCGGCTTGGAAATTCCTTTCGGTCATGGCGTCGCGGCAGCCGAAGAAGTACTCATGGACGCTTTGGATTAAATCATGAAAATTCTTGTGACCGATTCTTTGGCACCCCAAGGTTTAGACGTATTTAAGAACGCGGCGGGTTTCGAAGTCGATGTCCGAGTCGGCCTCAAACCGAATGAACTTAAGAAGATATGCGCTCAGTACGATGGCTGGGTGATTCGAAGCGGGACTAAGATAACGGCGGAACTGATTGAAGCGGCCAAGAATCTCAAAGTGATCGGACGCGCGGGCGTCGGATTCGAGAATATCGACGTCGACGCAGCCAGCAAGAAAGGCATCGTGGTCATGAACACTCCCGGCGGCAACAATGTCACGACGGCAGAGCACACGATATCTCTTATGATGGCGCTGGCCCGTCATATCCCACAGGCCGTCGCCTCGCTCAAGAGCGGCAAATGGGACCGCCACAAATTCGTGGGAGTCGAGCTGTGTAATAAAACTGTCGGAGTGATCGGCCTCGGCAATGTAGGCCGGATCGTGGCGGAACGCGCAGCCGGATTTCAGATGAAGGTGATCGGCTATGATCCATTCATTCCTGGTGAGAACATCGCGCGTATGGGAGTCGAGCCAGCCAGCCTGGAAGAGATCTTCACCAAATCCGATTTCATTACCGTTCACGTGCCGCTCACCCCGGAAACTCAAGGACTGATCAATCGTGAAGCTTTCGCAAAGATGAAAACCGGAGTGCGTGTTATCAACTGCGCGCGTGGTGGGATCGTCGACGAAAAAGATCTCGCGGCTGCAATCCGCGAGGGAACGGTGGCAGGAGCCGCATTGGACGTTTACGTGGATGAACCGCCGCCGGCTGACCACCCGCTGCTCAAGATGGACCAGGTCATCACGACGCCGCATCTCGGAGCATCCACCGATGAAGCCCAGTTGAATGTGGCGATCGCGGTGGCGGAGCAGATGGTGGATTTCTTAGCGAAGGGGCTCGTACGTTACGCTGTCAACGTCCCCTCGGTGAGTCCGGAACTCTTGGATATCCTTAGACCTTATCTGATGCTCGCGGAAAGGCTCGGGAGTCTCCACGTACAGATGATCGGTTCACTTCCCAAAGAAGTTCAGGTCGAGTACCGCGGCGATGTGACTCAATATAACGTGGCGCCTTTGACGCTCGCCGTGCTAAAAGGGCTTCTGACGCCGATCATGGAATCCGGTGTGAATTACGTAAATGCTCCGCTCATTGCCAGAGAACGAGGCGTTCAAATCGTCGAATCCAAAGGCGATCGCGCGGGCGACTTTGCGAGTTCCATCACGGTCAAGGCGAAAACCGATAAGCAAGATCTGGAAATCGAGGGCGCGATCTTTGGCAGTAAGCACCCACGCATCGTGAGGGTCAACAGCTTTTATCTCGAAGCCGTTCCGGAAGGCTATATCCTCATTCTTCACAATAAGGACGTCCCCGGCGTTGTCGGCGCGATCGGTTCCATTCTCGGCAAAAACGGCATCAACATCGCCGGTATGGAATTGGGCCGGAGCGAAAAAGGCGGCAACGCCATTTCCTTCACTCACGTAGACGACGCCGTTTCAAAAAAGGCGCTGGAGGAATTGCGCGCTCTGCCACAAATCGTATCCGCAGAGTTGGTGAAACTCTAAGCCGATTTCCGATCTTCGATTGAAACCAAAATCTCGGATTCAAAAATCCAAATAAAAAATGACCAACATCGCAATCATCGGCGCCCAGTGGGGAGACGAAGGCAAAGGCAAAATCGTCGATCTCTTTACTCAAGATGCGGATATCGTTGTTCGGTTTCAAGGCGGCAACAACGCCGGCCACACGCTTGTTGTTGACGGCAAGAAAACCGTCCTTCATCTCATTCCTTCGGGCGCGTTGCATCCCAACAAACTGTGCGTGATCGGCAACGGCGTAGTCGTCGATCCGGAGGTCTTGCTCGATGAGATCGCCGAACTAAAGCAAAATGGCTGTCTATTAGATGACTCATTGCTCCGCATCAGTGACGAAGCACATCTCATCATGCCCTATCATAAAGCCATCGACCTCGCTCGGGAGCGGCTTCGCGGCAAGGGAAAGATCGGCACCACCGGTCGCGGGATTGGCCCCGCCTACGAAGACAAAGTGGCACGAGTCGGCATTCGCTTCATCGACTTCCTGGAAGAAGAAACATTCAAAGTGAAACTACGGCACAATATCGACGAGAAAAACATCTATCTCAAGGCTATCTTGAAAGAGAAGCCTCTCGACTTCAAGACGATTCATGACGGTTACGTCGTCTACCGTGAAAAACTCAAAGCCTATGTAACCAATACGACGCTCCTACTGGATCGGGAAATCCGAGCCGGTAAGCGAGTGCTCTTCGAGGGAGCTCAGGGGACGTTGCTCGACGTCGATCACGGAACTTACCCCTATGTGACTTCATCCAGCACGGTAACCGGAGGAGCATGCAGCGGCGCAGGTGTCGGTCCGCAGCATATTCATCAAGTGATCGGCATCTCAAAGGCCTACACAACACGCGTAGGCAGCGGCCCGTTCCCCACCGAACTCCACGGCCCCGAAGGTGAAAAGCTTAAGCGTGAAGGAGTCGAGTTCGGTGCAACGACGGGTAGACCGCGCCGCTGCGGTTGGTTTGACGCCGTGGGGGTGCGTCATGCCGTGCGCGTCAATGGCATCACGGGTCTAGCGCTCACCAAGCTCGACGTTTTAACCGGCTTTAAGAAAATCCCCATCTGCGTTGCTTACCAGTCTGGCAGTGAAACCTACCGGGAATTCTCAGCGAGTACCCGAGTCATGGAGCGCGCTGAGCCCGTCTTAGAGGAGATCGAGGGGTGGGACAAACCACTCACCGGCGTCAGAAAATTTTCCGATCTTCCAGCCAATGCACAGAAGTATGTTCGGCGTATAGAGGAAGTCCTGGAGACCCAGGTGATTTTGGTTTCCGTGGGTCCAGGCCGAGAACAAACAGTGATGCTCAAGAACCCGTTCTGCTCCTGAGACAAACTCGCGCCGAGGCAAGCAACAGCCGCGATAGCGTGTATTGAACGATTTGAACGGCTTGAACATACTTCGGTATCGGTTCAAGCAGTTCAACATGTTCGAGTCGTTCGAGTTATGATTGGTCAGCGCAGCTTAAAAATCTCAAGATACTGCTTCACCGTGGCATCGAAATCCTTGTAGTCCTCGGGATTTTCGATCACATATTTAAAGCCCCTGAAAAGGCGTGCCGGATCCGGTTCCACGTCTTTGCGCACCGGAATTCTCTGGTAGCCCCGGAGCTGCTCCTGGCCTTCCTTGGACAGAATATAATCATAAAACAGCCGGGCCGCGTTCGGATGCGGCGCCTTTGACCCGATCATGGCCGGATTCACCTGAGTGACGGCTGGTTCGAGCGGGGTCCAGTCGATGGGAGCGTTGCGCGAAGTCATCCGCTGAATTGTTTGGTTGTAGGCGATGATCAAAGGGTACTCTCCGGCGACGGTCAACTGGACTCTTTCGGTGTTGCCGCGCTTCAGGACCGGCTCCAAAGCCGCGAGCTTCTTAAAATAGGCAACCGCTTTCTCCTTGCCCCAGACCCGCTTGAGTCCTTCTACCATCCCGTAGGCTTCAGTATCGAGCGAAATGTGTCCTCCCTTCCACTTGGGATTGAGTAGAGCGTCATAGGTTTTTGGAACATCCTCCCGCTTCACCAGCTTTGTATTCCAACCCAATACGTAGCTATTCACATAATAGGCTGTCCAAAAACCTTCCTTGTCCACCAACTGTTCGTCGATCATCTTGCTTTCCGGAGAATGGTAAGAGGCCAAGAGCTTTCGTTCGATCATCGGCAGCACCATTTCCCCCTCTCCCCACGACCACGTCCCAGTCATGCCTTCCTCCGCGGGACTCTGTGAAGATCTTATTCAAAAGCGGGCCGCCTCCGGTGCGGAAAAGCGTGACCTTAATGAACGGGTACTTCTTCTCGAAGCGATCCACCGTCTGTTTGCTTTGATCCAGGGTCATGGTTGTGTAATAGACGAGCTGGCCTTCTTTTTTGGCGCCTTCGATCAACTTCGGATCCGGGTTGCTTTGGGACCAAGAATCAGCCGACAGCAATGAAATGAAAAGAATGAATACGCTTACCGTTCGAATCAAAGTCATTAGAGTCATCGCGCCGTTCCTCCTCTGATAAGTCGCCAACGAGCCAAAATTTATGCTACGAGATGCAACTTCTTAAATCGAATGCCAAATACTCTCTCCAGCTCCAGGAGGGTCCTTGAATACCCTTGGATGGCTGTTTATCATGTCGGTCATCATGGCACCAACTGAAGGGAGGTTATTGTCATGGATGGGGAAACTGCTAAGGAAAAACTCGTTAGCGATCTAAAGACCTTGATTGGGGACACTGAGGAGCTGCTAAAAGCCACGGCGAACCAAGCCGGTGAGAAGGTGACCGCGGCGCGGCAGAAAATCGAACAAAGCCTAATCGAAGGCAGGAAAGCGCTCGCCGATTCGGAAAAAGTATTGCGCCAAAAAAGCCAAGAAGCAGCGGACCTGGCCGACGACTATGTCCGGGAGAATCCCTGGACTGCGGTGGGGATCGCGGCGGGTATCGGCTTGGTGCTTGGGCTATTGATCCGCCGTGAATAAGCCAGCGCCATGACCGATTAGGAGAGCAGCGATCAACAGGGCCTCTTCCACTAGCTTAATGGGTTGGCGGTGGCGAGTGCTGCGCTCCAAACGCCGGTTAGAGCTCTTCGTCAGTGAACTCAGCCACAGATCGCGACCGCTTGAGGTCATCTTTCCGTGAACAAGCGATTGGAGAGATCGCCCGCCGCAGGCAATTCTTGGTTGACCGATGCGATCGGGAACGCGCAGAGTTAGCCGTCCTCTGCGTGAGTTTTCGACTGCCCTTCGCCGGGACTTCGATCGGATTCCTGCTCGGCAAAACATTTAGACCGTATCCCTATTGAACGCTGGGGCGGTAGTATTGCTGGTGAACCGAGCCCACGCCTTGATACAGACTTTAATGAACTTTATTCCGATTGCCTTTCCACTTTCCGAGGATCCGCCGCGCCGCTAAGCTTCGAGCCTTTCGCCAAAATCGCCTGTACAATCCCGATATTACCCCGCTCTCTTAGAGTATGCCCGCGCCTCTCTAACGACTTCTTTGTTTCCGGGGCCAAGGCCGCTTCCACATACAAATCCTCCGGCACCCACTGGTGGTGGAGACGGGGCGATTCGACCGCTTCTTTGGCCGACATATTGAAATCCAAAATGTTGAGAATCGTTTGCAAGGTGGCGCTGATAATGCGAGGTCCGCCGGCAGCACCCACAATCAGTTCCGGTCGATCACCTTGAAGGATGATCGTTGGCGCCATACTGCTCAGCGGCCTCTTCCTGGGTTGCAACGAGTTGGACTCATTTCCGATCAAACCGTAAACGTTACCAGCGCTTGCGTGGATGGAAAAGTCGTCGATTGTGTTGTTAAGGACGATGCCGGTTCGCGGCACAAGTATCTTTGAGCCGAAACGTGTGTTGACCGACAGCGTGCAGGCCACCGCATTGCCGAAGCGGTCGAGAACGCTAAAATGGGTCGTGCCTCCTTGTTCGACCTTTAGGCTAATAAGACCGTAGTACTTTGCCGAATGGGTTTTTGCGTACGATATGCGGCCACGAATCGACGTTGCATAACCTGTCGACGTCAGCATCGACACGGGCGCCTTCACGAAATCTGGATCGCCAAGATATTGCGCCCGATCGGCAAAGGCATGTTTCATTGTTTCGGCCATAAGGTGAAGATAGGTTGCCGAATTGTGCTGTAGTTTATTCAACTGGTGTCCTTCGAGCACGTTCAACATTTCGATTAGCGCGACGCCGCCGGAACTCGGAGGTGGCATCGTGATCACCGTCCGCTTACGATAGTGACCAATCAACGGCTCACGCCAAACCGGTTTGTAATTCTTGAGATCGTCCAGGGTCAGAACACCGCCCTCTTTCCTGACCGTTTCCACAATCGCCTGCGCGATCCATCCGTGATAGAAGACGTCCGTCCCTTGAGCGGCAATGGCGCGCAAAGTCTCGCCCAAATCTGCCTGACGAAGGATCTCGCCCTCAGCGGGCACCTCGTCTTTTGCGAGAAAAACCCGCGCAAGGTCAGGAAATCTTTTCATGGCCGACCGTTGGCGTTCAATGGCGAACCGTAGAGCGGCATCCAGCGGGAATCCTTCGCCGGCATAGCGGATCGCCGGCGCGATGAGCACCTGAGGCGGCATCGTGCCAAAGCGTTTCATCGCCTCCATCAGACCGGCTACTTCACCGGGCACGGCCACTGCCAATGCCCCTGTGACGCTCAGTGCAGGAACGGGCTTTCCTCCCCTTACGTAAAGGTCACTTCGTGCAGCTTCGGGAGCGGTTTCACGAAAATCCAAAGCATGGGCACGATGATCTTTCGCGTCGTAGATGACCATGAACCCGCCGCCCCCCAGGCCCGACGCAGCCTGATCCACGACCGCCAGCGCAAAAGCCGTTGCAATCGCCGCATCGACAGCGTTGCCACCGCGTTTGAGAATCTCCATTCCGGCTTTAGTGGCCAGCTCGCTGTCGGAGACGACGATGCCCGCGCCGCGTTCCTGGGCATGCGAAACAAATGCCCCTGCAATGAAGCAAGCAAAGAAGAAAAAAACCGGCTGGAGCTTGCGCCTGAAGAACATAGAGAAGAGAGTTTTCACTGTTTAAAACTTTAGATTGCCTTTTGCAACTTAAAACCAATCTTCGAAATCTTTGACCGGAGCGGGCCTTGTGTTAATCTCGGCCTTGAAGGTTTCCATGAAGACAGTCGTAGGCCCCTTTCATCCCCATCTGGAGAGCGCCCTCGTCGAGGAGGTCCGCGCACGCAAGTCGATCAACCCTCTGTCGGCCTTGTTGATCCTCGTTCCGTCTGACTCGCTCCGTCGACGATTAAAGACTTGTTTTGCCGGCGAAAAGCGGATGAATCTTCTCAATGTTCATCTTTTAACTTTCCATCAGCTCTATCTGCGCCTTTATGAGGAGGACCGGCGCAAATCCAGACTGCTTCCGGCCGATGACTTCATTTTACAGGAAGCCTTGGGCTATTGGATCAAGACTGGCGGATCCAAAACTGCGACATTGTTTTCCGTCGCGGAAAAGGCCGGCGGATGCGGCACTCTTTGGCAAACACTGCGCGACCTTAAGGACGGCGGCGTCAAACCGGCAAGCCTTGTGGGCGCGTTGGAAGAAGGCCTTTTTGACGGCCGTGATAAAGAGAGACTGGTTCCACTTATAGCTCTTTATGAAAGCTTCAATGAAAGCTGCGCCGGATCGGGCCTGTGCGACTACACGGATTTCCTCGACTCAGTCCGCCAGCTGATCAGCGGATCGGCATTTCTGAATCAGTTTGAGCGGCTTTTCTACTACGGTTTTTATGACCTAACGCAGGTCCAAATCGACCTCTTTTACGAGATCGCCTGCCACTATCCCACCACGGTTATGTTTCCGCTGGCGCATGATCATCCTGGTTGGATTTTCGCGCAGCGGTTTTATGAACGGTATCTTCAAGGCGTCGCGAGCGAGGAGGAATATCTTTGTCGACCTGACAATCCTTCTTGCTGCATACCTCTATTCTGCGAGCAAGGGCTGTCGGCGACAGCCCAAACGGTAGGGCATCCAAGCTGCGCGGTCATCAGCTGCTCCGGACCACGCGATGAAATTCTCACCACCGCCAAGGAGATCCTTCGGCTGAATCGCGATGAAGAGCTGGCGTTCTCCGAGATCGGCGTCGTCGCGAGGACTCTGGAACCCTATACCGACTGGATCAAGGAGGTTTTCCGCGATCAT
>DASQUN010000038.1:0-3184 GCA_035641275.1 Candidatus Udaeobacter sp.
AGAATTCAGAAAGAGTTTCCTTCCCTGCATCTGAGTTCGGTGGAGGAAGCTTTCTTTTCCGATTGCAGCCGCAACCGAATCTCAGGCGGCCATGCTGCCGAAGCGGAAGACCGCGAGGACGGCATTCGCGCGGCATCTGCGATTGGCGCTTATTTGGAATCCAACGCTCCCGAATCATTAAAGCTTCTCCGCAATCTCGAGACGTACACCGCTTCCCGCTATCTGTTTTTAGATGAATCGACCCGAGTGAATCTCGAGCTGCTGTCAAGCTACCAAGGGAATCGCAAGGGCTCGCTGTTAGCCGTACTGGATCGAACTCTGACTCCCATGGGGGCCCGGCGACTCCGGCAGTGGCTGCTCTATCCATTGCTTGACGAGAAGATGATCAGAGAGCGGCACGACGGCATCCAGGCTCTAGTGGAACATTTTCAACTCCGTAAGGAACTCGAGATCCGGCTAAAAAAAATTCAGGACTTGGAAAGGCTCGCGGGGCGGGTTGTCTCTGGCAGCGCGCTGCCCAGAGATCTAGTCGCCATTAAAGAGACGTTGCAGGTCGTCTCAGAGGTTCGCGCCTGCTTGGGGGAGACCGATGCTGATGTCCTCGTCTTGCTGCGGGATAAGCTCGCAGACTTGCCTGAAGTTTTCGGCTTAATACAAAACTCTATCGTCGACGATCCTCCCTGGTCGCCGAAGGAAGGCGGATTCATCCGTCAAGGGTTCCATGCGGAGCTGGATGAAATTCGCAATATGCGGAGTCACGCGAAGGATTGGATTGCAAGTTTCGAGGCCGGAGAGCGTCGCCGTACCGGCATCCAATCCCTTAAGGTTCGATACAATCACGTCTTTGGCTATTACATCGAGGTGACCAAGTCGAATCTCAAGTCAGTTCCGGAAAATTACATACGAAAGCAGACCTTGGTCCATGGCGAGCGCTATATCACACCGGAGCTCAAGGAGTACGAAGCGAAGTTTCTCAACTCACAGGAGCTGATGGAAAAATTGGAGCTCAGGCTGTTGGCGACGGTTCGGGACCAAATCGGGTCCTATTATACCGCCTTGAAAGAAATGAGCAGCGCTCTGGCCGTGCTCGACGTCTTGTTATCCTTGGCCGAGGTGGCGGAGTCCCATCACTTTACCCGACCCACAGTCGAGCCGGGTATGACTCTAACAATCCGCGAAGGCCGTCATCCCGTGGTGGAGGCGTTTATCGGCCGGGGCGCCTTTGTGCCCAATGATTGTTTACTCGACCGTGAGTCAAACCAGATTCTCGTGCTCACGGGTCCGAATATGGCCGGTAAGTCCACTTACATGCGGCAGGTCGCATTGATCGTGATTCTCGCCCAAATGGGCAGCTTCGTTCCTGCTGCCGAAGCTCGTATTGGAATCGTGGACCGAATATTCACTCGGATCGGCGCCGCTGATTCTCTGGCCCGTGGCGAATCTACTTTTATGGTGGAGATGAAGGAGGCGGCCAATATCTTGCGTCACGCCACGGACCGAAGCTTGATTCTTTTGGATGAAGTCGGACGCGGCACCAGTACGTTTGACGGAATATCGATTGCATGGGCGGTGGCCGAGTGTCTGCACGATGTCGCGCCGCGGCCGCGCACTCTTTTTGCCACCCATTATCATGAATTGACCGAATTGGCCCGTACGAAGGAAAGGGTCACGAACTATAACTTCGCCGTCAAAGAATGGCAGGGCGATATCATTTTTCTGCGCAATTTGATCGAAGGGGCGGCGAGCCATAGTTATGGGATTCACGTGGCGCGGTTAGCCGGCCTGCCAATGGCCGTCATTGAAAGAGCGAAAGCAATACTGGAGAAGCTAGAAGGCGGCAGCACCCGAGAGGATTTGCCCGGCGCCGGAACCGAAGAAACCTCGGCCGTGCCTGTTCAGATTCCACTGTTTGGCTCTGGCGATCATAAACTTCGTGAGGAACTGCGGAGAATCGACGTGTTGCGACTTACTCCAATTGAGGCGATGAACCTTCTCCATAAGTTGTCTGAAGAGGCAAAGAAGTGAGGATGCGAAAAGGTTGAGGACTTCGATGCCGAGCAAACGGGTTCTGAAGCTTCTCGCGGTGGTGGCTGTCGGGGCGCTTGCCCCGCAGAGATTTTTCACTGCCCAAGCTTGGCCACAACCGTATCTCATTGCCCAGCTACAGAAGGGCGATACGGCCAAAGATCTTAACGTATCGGCCGTGCCAGCGAGGACCTCGGCAGATGATAAAAGCGCTGATCTGTCCCCGGGATTCGCTACCCCGGATAGAGCTCGGTTATTCGGGATTCGTTTTCTCTCTTCAAAGAGCAACACCCGAGTGATGATGGATCTGTCTCATCCGATTCGTTTCGAGGCCGGCCGATTGAAAGAGGATCCGTCCAAAGGACTACCGCCACGTATTTATATCGACTTGTTCGGTACCAAACTGGCCATGGACTCCAAAGAGGCGATCAAAGTCCAAGATGGCTTGTTGAGCCAAGTGCGTGTCGCTCAGTTCAGCCCGGACATTGTGCGGGTCGTCCTCGACATGACGAGCCTGAGGGAACATAACGCGTTCCTGTTGCCTGATCCGTACCGACTGGTGATCGATATTCAAGGACAGCCTGGACAGCCTGCTGAGACTCCGATCGCCCTTGAGAAAACCAGATCTGTCAGCCCCGCGATAAAAGGATCAAAACCTCCGCCTGTGGGCATCCGGAAGATCGTACTCGACCCAGGACATGGCGGAAAGGATCCCGGCGCAATTGGTGTGGGGGGCATTACGGAAAAGGATGTGGTTCTGAGTGTCGCCAAGAAGCTCGCCAGAAAACTCAAACAAGAAATGAGAATTGATGTCGTTTTAACGCGCAAGGACGACACTTTCGTTCCTCTGGAAGACAGAACCGCCCTGGCTAACGCCGAGGACGCCGATCTGTTTATATCGCTCCACATGAACGCGAGTCCCAACGGCGATGCCCGCGGAATCGAAACCTACTACCTCGACAAAACCACGGATGAGGCCGCGCTTCGGCTAGCCGCAAGGGAGAATGGCACATCGCGGAAGAATGTCTCGGATCTGCAGTTTATTCTGAGCGACATGACGCAGAATCTAAAGCTCGAAGATTCGGTCACTCTAGCGCATCGTTTGCACGGCGCTATGGTGAGCAGCCTGGTGGGTAAAATCGACGAGGTGAAAGATCTC
>DASQUN010000039.1:0-2625 GCA_035641275.1 Candidatus Udaeobacter sp.
GTTCCCGACGATTCAAAAAGGGCCCGACATGCTACGCTTCCGAGTGCCGGTGGATGAAACGCACACGGCGCAGTGGTACTACTCGACTCATCCGTTGGAAGAAGGCGAAACGCAAAACGCCGAGGAAATGCCGTTGTATGATATGCCGTCGCCGACGCTGGACCGGCACGGACAGCCGCAGTTCCAATATCTCGACAATGACGTGGACCCGCAAGACAACGCGATTTTTGTTTCTCAAGAAGCGATCTACGATCGCACCAAGGAGCTTCTCGGTGAGTCGGATCGCGGGATCGTGCTCTACCGCCACGTACTCGAAAACCAAATCAAACTCATCGCCGACGGCAAAGATCCGATGAACACGTTTCGTGACCAGGCGAAAAACACCCGTCTCGATCTACCGACGGAGAGCCGAGAAAAGTTTTTGACGGGCCGGTTGGGGGCGAGATCGCGTTACTCACAGCGCTTCAAACCGTTGGTCGATTCAAATAAACCCTTGCCTTGATCGTCTCGAACGCAAGCATCGGGTTACGAGCCCATTTTTAAAGTTCCGGCGAGCCTTGATTGCATCCGGTACGGGTTATTTCGCAGTTTGAGGATCTTCCGACAATTTGTGCTTCGTCGAGCTTCGATGCACTTGATCCCATCTGAAATTAGGGATTGCCGGCACGCGCCAGGCGACCACCAGTGTCACAGCTGAAATCAGCAGGCCCCCCAAGACGGTTGCTTCCCGCGCGCCAATGATCGGCACAACCAATCCCGTCGTCGTTTGTCCCAAGGGATGAACTCCACGGTTGCTTAGTTGAAAAACCCCCATGACACGCCCGCGAAAACTTTCCGGCGCGAGCATCTGAAGAATGGTGCCGCGGGAGGCTCCCCATACGGTGTCCGTGGCGCCGACGAACGTGAGCAGAATCAGCGCGAGGAGGAACGACGGTGAGAGGCCGAAAAGTGCATATCCCGCTCCGTAGAGTATCGCCGATACGAAAAGAATCCTACCCTGGGTAGGGCGCTGGCCCACGCCGATGAACAAGGTCGAGCCGATGACGGCGCCGAGACCCCGTGAAGATTGCATAAGACCGAAACCAGCGGCGCCGACGCGAAAAATGTCGCTCGCTAAAATAGTCAGCATGGCATGATTCAGGCCGAGCAGGGATGTCGCCGCTTCCATGATCATGACTCCAAGGATAACCGGCTGAGCGACGATGTAAGCAAACCCGGCGCTGGTCTCACTCAGGAAATCGCGGCGCTTCTCCACAGCGGGCGATGGAGCGCGCATGAGCAGCAGGGCGACGACGACGGCCAGAAAGCTGGCGGCGTTGGCAAAGAACGCGCCGCTGGTGCCCATGACACTGATGGCGACACCGCCGAGCGTTGGACCGAGCAGCGCGGCGCCCTTCCATAGCAGTGAGTTCAGTGCTACGGCGTTCGGCAGAACCGCGCGCGGCACTAGAGAGGGAAACAATGCCTGGCGCGCCGGGCCATCGAAGGAGCCCACGGATGCGCTGGTAAACGTGAATAGATAGATGTGCCAGGCCTGAATGTGGCCCGATTGATCCAGCATCCCCACGCCCAAGGTGATCAACCCCAAAACTACCTGGGTCCAGAGCAATAGCCGCCTGCGGTCGTAGCGATCGGCGAAGGTGCCGCTGATCAATCCGAACGCGATCGCGGGGACCGCGCGGAACAGGCCGTTTAAACCTAATTGCACCGGTGAATTGGTGAGCTCATAGAGCAACCAGTTGGTCGCCGTCATTTGCATCCACGTGCCGGTGTTGGAAACAAACAGGCTTAACCAGAAGAGTCTAAAGTCGCGGTAGCGAAAGGCGGCAAGCCGACCGACGGGTTGCGGGTGCGAGTCGGAGGATTCGTCGTTCATAGAAACAAAGTAGGGCGACCGGCCGGTCGCCCCTACAATTTTCGTTGCGAATGCCTGACGCGAAGAAACTGTGGTGAATAACCTGAATCCTATCTCGTCTTGATGCAAACGATAGTCGGTTACTTCAAGTCCCAGTAGGCGAAGCCCATAGCGCAGCCAACCCCGGTTCGAGTCCGGTACAGAGGCAGATAGTCGACCATGGTTCCTGCTCGGTTAGCGGCTCCGGCGATGACGATCCAATTCAAGATCTCGGATGTCCCTTCGCGGAAAACTGTCGAGGGCATCGCACTCATGTAAGGCGTCTCATTTGTTTCGAGCGCGCGGATGAAACTTCGATCCAAGTCTTCGTCGATTTTCGTATGGCTGAGCCCGCCGGAGGCGACAAAAACGACGCGGTCTTGGCTCGAATACTGCCGTACAATCGAAGCCAGCGCTTGGCCGAACTGTAAACATCGCTTCGCCGAAGGTGCCGGCGGATAGTAAGTATTCACCATTACCGGAATCACCCGGCACTTGGGTTCGGGAACGAGAAATTTGAGCACGCGCGCGAACGCGTGGCCCAAGCCGCCGTCGTAGCGGGTTTGCTTTGAATACGATGGATCGAAGCCCGCGTCCATCAGGCCGTTGACGAGGGCTTCAGCCATCTTCGCATCGACATGATACTTGGTGCGATTCTCTGACCTAGGCTGCTTCAAGTAGCGCAAGCTAATGCTCGCTTCGGCTTCTTCTCCCATATAAATGGTGAAGGG
>DASQUN010000040.1:0-3279 GCA_035641275.1 Candidatus Udaeobacter sp.
TCCTCGCTGTCGAAGGCTTGGGCCCGTGCCATCGCGACCAAATCCACCCGCGGATCGTCGATGCGCTGGCCGATCCAGCGATTTTGAGCGGGCCGGCTGCGCATTTGGGCCACTCGTTCCTGATGCATTTCGTCGTTGTAGTACGACCGGTTGTCGGCGACCACGATCATCATGGGAATCTCAAAGTGGGAAGCCGTCCAAAGGGCATTTACGCCCATGAGATAATCGCCGTCCCCAAGGACGCCGATCGTTAGCCGGCCGGTGTCCTTGAGCGCCAATGCGGCACCGATAGTATGCCCCGGCCCGGTGCCGACGGCGCCGCCGCCATCGTTTCCCATAAAAGAAAGCGGTCCATCGAACTCATAGGCTTCCCCGGGCCAGCCGATCGGCAGGCGCGCGAACGTCACGGATCGTTTCTTGGCAAACTCCCGCACGGTCATCGCCATGTCCCACAACGACATCGGCTGCCCGCGATTTGGAGATGACAGGCTCACAGGCGCATCGTTCCAATGCGCGAGGCTTTTTATCTCCGGTCGTGTCTTTACTTTGGCCGTCTTCTTAGCGTCCAGCTCGTCGAGCATCTGCGCGACGAATTGATCGGGCTCGGCCAGGATAGGAATGTCGGCTGCGGGAAGGGCCTGATGGTCCATGCTCCATCCGTTCGTGCGAACGCTGTCAACGGAACAATGGATGATCGTCTTGTCCGCGGGATGCTGCGTTTGCGCTGTGCCGAGGCTCAGTCGGAATACGCCCGCGAGATCCAACCAGTCCAGGCTTAGGATGGAGTCGGCCTTCTTGATCAGCGCTGTGGCATCTTTGCTCGGACGCAAGCACGGAGCGGCGAAGTGTAGCGGATGCGTGGTTGGAAAGGCCGACGGATCGTTGCTGCTGGTCAGTACGGCGGCGCCGATCGCCTCAACAAACCGCACGCGTCGATCCCAATCGGCCTGTTTGCGCGAGACGCGTCCCATGAGGATCAACGGAAACTTTGCTTTGTCGATGGCCTCTAGAGCCTTCAGCACGGACGCCCGCGGCGCCGCGGGAGAAGGCGGCGGGGCGAAACGCGCCGGATCGGGAATCGCGACATCTTCAGTGAGCGACGACTCCTGTAGTCCGGCGTCGAGGCAGATATAAACCGGTCCATAGGGCGCGGTGCGAGTGATCTGGTTGGCCCTCAGCACCGATTCGACCGCCGCCTGAGGCGACGCCGGCTGATCATCCCACTTGGTGTAATCACGGATGATGGACGCTTGGTCCTTCGACGTGTGGATCCAGTCTATCCAAGGCCGGCGCCGATGAGCATCCACCGGGCCGGTCGCGCCGAAGATGATCATAGGCGTGCGGTCGCACCACGCGTTGAAGATCGGCATGCTCGCATGCATCAGGCCGACATTGGCGTGCAACGCCACGGCCATTGGTTCCTCCGTGACCTTGCCGTAGCCGTCAGCGATCGAGACCGCGTGCTCTTCATGTAGGCAAATGACCATCTGCGGATTTTCGTTGCCCAGGTAATTGACGATGCTGTCGTGAAATCCGCGATAGCTGGCGCCGGGAACGAGAGCGATATATTTGAGGTCGAGCCTTCGGGTTACTTCGGCCACGACGTCGCTGCCCCACTTCATTTGCGGTTTTCCCAGATTCTCTGGCCGGTCGATCCGGGACTTGTTGGATCGCCGATTCCGGGTTGGGGTCGTTTTGTTAGCGATCTTCATTTTCACTGGATCTCCTCTCCTTATATCGTTGCGCGCAACAAAATTGTTCTCTGGGATTGATTGCTGTTTTCGTGGTCGGCGTCTTCAGGGTCCGCGCTCAGAAAACACAATTCCCGCCCGCCAGCTCTGCTTGGTGATCCGCATACCCGAAAATATCGCGCTAAAACGCCACCACCGCTCCAGGTCCCGAACATAGATCCCGACGTGCCCTAACCCAATCACTTCCGCCGTAGTCGCCTCTGAATGGTTCTGATCGATCTAGTTTTATCGCCAAGGTCAGGAAGCAATCAAGCGCTGCGATTGGTATGAGTCAAGCTTAAGTTGCCGACCGTTGTGGCAACGTCAATGACTCGTTGACTCGCTGTGTCAGACATTTAATTATTTGATAATTTGGAGGCAACCGCCCAGCGGGTACGACCACCACTAGACAAATCAAGTCATGCCTTTTCCAGCGCGCGAAGAATTCTTTTGCGCGTTGCGGCATCGAAATCCTGTCCGTAGAAACGGAGAAACAGAATCTTTTTTAACGAGGAAGGCGATACCGATGTGTCGGCTTCCAGCGCCGACGCTCGAACCAGAGCTTGTGCCGTTGCATGCATGGAGCAACCCATCTTGAGGCGCTCCTCGCCAGAGCGTTTCAGGAGCATGTCGCGATATTTGGCCTCCATTGCGTCTGATGTGTCTTTCATTGTGTGACCTTCCGATATAGGGGATCCACATCCAACTGTTTCGCCCAGCGGGCCAGGTAACGTCGGTCCAGTCCCTTTACGGATTGGAGAATGTTTTGGACGTCCCTGAGTTGCACTTCTGATTTGGAATCTTTTGCCCACTCCAGCTTCGACAGAATCAAGTCTTCCGGGGCGACAACGTAAAGGTCTTGACCGTCGACGGAGATCTTCTTTCTCCTGGAGAATTCTCTGCGACGATACGGCGTGTCTTTGCGCACAACGAAGTCAACTTTGATGATGTATTGCTCATGAATTAGATTGAACATTCCCTTATTCTTCACTGCGTCTCGCACGGTTTCCGGCTCCAGGTAGTGGTCCTTTTCGAAAGCGAGAATAAACTTCCCAATAGCGAGTTCTGACAACTCCACGACGATATCGATATCACGAGTCATCCGCGGCACGGCATAAAAGTTGGCGGCGGTCGATCCAGTTATCATATAGGCGATTCCAGTTTCATCGAGCCGTCGAGCCACTTCCTTCAAAACCTCCAATTCTTCGCTCATCGCCGTTCATTTATACCACATCTATACCGCATCGAACGTTTGCGGACTCCGGGTCAGCGCTTTTCGGCGGGCGTGGAAGTCGCCGGTCCCATGCCCTATACCTGGATGATGGCCTCCTCGTCCCTTGGCGCCGTCGTAATGGACTTTGCCGGCGTAATGGATGACGTAGCTCCCAGCCGCCTTGAAACCAGATACCGTGCGTCACGAAAGGGCGCTCGCCGTTCTCTCTCAGCGTCTTTTACTCGAACTTCTTGCCACCCAGATAGATGGCTTGGATGCTCCGCATGTTGACGATATTGTCAACATGCGGAGCATCCAAGCCATCTATCTGGGTGG
>DASQUN010000041.1:0-4197 GCA_035641275.1 Candidatus Udaeobacter sp.
ATGTTTGTTGGCGTGCTCCAGTTAATCAACTGTCTGTAGTTCAAGCGTTTTTGCACTGGCAAGCCGGTTGCTATAAAGAACCGGTTAGGCACATGACAACGATCGCGGAGAAAGAGCCATGATTTTCGAAATCACTTACCGAAACGGTGCAGATTTGATGGATGATCGCTCACAGCGCCGGCAAAGCTGTTTTATGGAGAAGGACGCCCAGCCGGATTGGCCCGAAGTGCTCGATCTGGTGAAGCGCTTGAGTGGCGGGAATTTTCAACAGGATAGTATCGATATCGAAATATGCAGCGCTCTTGATGCCCGAGTCGTGCGCAATTTGGAAATTCCAATTTATCGATCAAATCCAGCCCGGGGCGAGGCGACGGCCGCGTAGTTAATCATTGAGTATTTTGTCGGTCAGCCGGCCGAGCAACTTCGCTAGGTCAGCCGCGCGCTGATAGTTTCCCGTTTTCGATATCCACTTACGGAAATTTAAGGTGCTTTGGCGTACTACTAAACCAAAGATTTGCCTCCCAGCACTTATCCAGGAAATCGTGACAGAGGAGATGTGAAGGGGATCACGATGTCACCGCTCTGAATCTTTAACACGCAGAAAGCTTTACCTGCCGAACCGCAAATTTTGCCTCGATTCAAAGCCGTCGGGCGACCCATTCGGCTAATTCAAGCCGTCAAGCGATGCGGTCGCTCGCAGTTTCTTTACGTGGAGGGTGAGCCAGGAGGATCAAGATCGACGATGTAAACAGCGCTGCTGCGAAAACGGCAAAAGACAAGTAGTAGCCGCCCGTGGCGTCGAAGAGAAAACCAAAAAAAGGCGCCCCACTGGCGGCAAAGAGATGGGAAAAAAACAGCGAGATGCCGCGGACCGTGCCCAGGGAGGTGCGGCCGAAGAAATTAGCCCAGACGACTTCACGAATAACGAAGCTTCCAGCCAATCCAGTGCCGTACAGAAAAAAACCTAAGTAAACGAAATGGATTTGAATGCTCAAGGTCGCAATCACCAATCCAGCGCCTTGGATCAAAAACTGGATACAGGAGACCTTCCTGATGTCAAATCGATCCGCGAGCATTCCCCAGACGAGCGTGGAGCCGAGCTGTGTGAGCGCGATCGTGCTCATGAAAGAAGCGGCGACGAGCGGTGAGTAGCCGATGTCGGTGACGAAAGAGAAAATGTGGAGATTGAGACCCGCGACCCCGACACTGGCGATGCCGAAAGTGACCACCAGCAGCCAGAAGCTGGGAAGTCGAAGCACCTCCGACCTGCTCCACGATATATTGTCCGGCAAGCTTCGCCGCTGCGCGGCAGGCGGCGTATGGGCAATCGCCGGCGAGTCATCGGCGGCTTGGAACGGCGCTTCGCCGTCGGGCGTAAGTCCCATGTCTTCGGGCCTTCTGCGTATGAAGATGAGCGCCGGTGCGATCACCAAGAGCGGCGCTACGATTCCGAAAACGGCCCACGTGCCGCGCCACCCGACGAGGACAAACAGCCATGCCGCGCAGAAAGGAATACTTAGCTTGGCAATACCTGTGCCCAAGTTTGCAATGGCGATGGCGCGGCCGCGCTTGCGCACGAACCACTGCGCGATGGTAACGTTGATGACCAGCGAGCTCAGAAGGGCTTCGCCGGCGATCACCAAACAGCAGCGGACAAGAAGGAACTGCCAGAAGTCTTGCACCAGACTCGAAAGCAAAAAGCCTGTGCCTTCCATGAGGACGCCGATGACCAGGATCCAGCGTCCTCCGTGGCGGTCCATCATCGGACCAAGGAGTGGCGCGATAAGAGCGGCGACGCCGATCTCAGCCGTCCGGACGAGCGAGAAGGCCCCGCGCGAGACACCGAGTTCCTCGGTGATCGGTTTGAGAAAAATGCTCAACGTGCTGGAAAAGGAAAGTGTTCCGGCGATATGGACGAGGATTCCGACGCCGACGATATACCAGCCGTAAAAGAATGGACCGGTGTGCCCTTGGGCAGTGGCATGAATCGGCATTTCAGGAAGACGTCGTCGTCACTGGTCTGACCAGGTCGATCTGATCAGGTCTGAGCCGAGCAGGCAAGCACGTAAGAATCCGATCTTCGAAACGACGGACTAGTCAATGTTCTTATCACTTAGCCGTGTCTTCGTCCTGGCTGAAATCTAATAGCCCCTGAAACTCCAGTCCCTCGATTTCTTGGAGCGTTTTGCCGGCGATCCCTTGGAGGTCGCCGTACATGCCGACGGTGGCCTGCATGACGCGGTCAATTTGTTCTTCCCGTTTCGCCCATTGCTTGGTGATGGCCTTTCTCTCGCGATCGAGGTCGTCTCGCATGGAAGAAAAGGCTTCGACGATCGCTTGAATGCGCTGGCGGAAGCGCGGCCCGGTGAGATACTGATAGACCATTTCCATTTTGGTTTGCTGGCCCTCGGTCGCCTGCCGCACACACGCGACCTCGATGAGAGTTTGACGCAGTGACATGGCGACCGGCAGGGCGACCCGTGGATGGGCGAACCAAACGCCGTCCACAAATCCGAAAGTTTCGACGTCCTTCGGCAGAACCTGGCTGATGATGACCGCGATCTCAGCCTTGGCTGCGCGCTGGTCTTCGCGCAGTTTGGGCAACCAGCCGTCGCTCCAATTTTTGGTTCGCTTCGATTCCCAGAGAATGGTGCCGCACTGCTGGCCGATGGGGCCGATGACGCGGTGGATGACATCCCCGCCGAATTCGCCTTTGGCAACGGGCTGGATCGTATCGCGCGGGAATTTTGCCCCGAGCAGTGCTTCGAGTTCGAGTTCCTGCACTTCTCCTTGAAGTTGCTGCGAACCCTGTTCGGCGCGCCGTTTGAGATCTTCAATCTGCCTTTGCATGGCGGTGATGGTTTGGTCCTTTTCCATCACCTTGAGTTTGAGTTCTTCTTCGGCTTCCTTTTTTGCTTTTTCACGCTCGGCGCTGAGGTCGGCCTGCACTTTCTTCTCTACGGTCAGATCGAGCTCGCGTTTAGCATCTTCCAGCTCGCGCTGTTTGCGGATCAGCTCGGCTTGCGCTCGCTGGGCCTCCGACAATTTTACATCTCTTTGTTTTAAAACCTCTTGAAGGTATTCGATTTCTTTGGTCTTTTGTTCGAGATCGTTACCGATGGTAAGGGTGGCTTTCTTGGCTTCTTCGGCAGCGATACGGCCACGCTCCTGCTGCAGCTTTTCCGCCACTTCCTCGTCCATGAGGTCCTTTTGCTTGCGCAAGGATGCCTCGCGTTCATGAAGCATCTCCTCCCGCTTGGCGATGTCGGCATCCTTTTGCGTCAGGCGCTGCTCGTAATGACGGCGGACGGATTCTAGCAGCGGCGCGGCAAGGGATTCGGTGAGCTTGATTTCCGTCTTACATTGCGGACAAACAACCGTTGGTTCTGCCATGGATTGCTCCTCAAAAATGTTGCGCCGGCTGTATCGGTACGGTTTTCGGCGTTGGCCAGCATACTAAACAAATCGATTCACTCTGCCAAGCTAAAGTAATCTTCTCAGACCGCTGGACATTCCGCGGTTTTCCGGTTTAGAAAAAGAAAGGCTTGATAGGATAAGGCGCCAAATTTTTGGAGGTAGGTAAATGACCCAAGTTGTGGGAAAACCAACACCGAGGGTAGAAGGGCAACTTAAGGTTACCGGAGAGGCGCTTTACAGCGCGGACTTCAAGCTCCCCAACACGTTGTGGGGCAGAGTACTGAGAAGCCCAATCTCTTATGGGCGGATCAAACGCATCGACATCACCAGGGCGCGGGAGGTGCCGGGAGTTAAGGCGGTGATCACGGGACAGGATGTGACCGGCCTTAGGATCGGTCGATGCATTTATGACACTCCGGTGCTGGCGGATGGTTTGGTGCGGTTCATCGGCGAGAAGGTCGCCGCGATTGCAGCGGAGACGGAGGAAGCGGCCGAGCAGGCTCTGGATCGGATCGAAGTCGAGTATGAGGAGATGGAGCCTTTGCTTGATCCATTGGCGGCGATTAAGCCCGACGCGCCGGTCCTTCATCCCGACCTGCTTTCCTACAAGGGACTGCCCGTTCCCGTGGAGAAGCTCAGCAACGTCTTTGCCTACCTTAGATGGGGTAAAGGCGATGTCGAAGCGGGTTTTCGCAATGCGGATCTGATCATCGAAAATTCCTTTACGACTCAAGTGACCCACCAGTCTTATTTGGAACCCCATGCCTGCGTGGTGAAGGC
>DASQUN010000042.1:0-5321 GCA_035641275.1 Candidatus Udaeobacter sp.
ACCGGCAAGGTCAACGTCAGCCGGTAGAGATCCTTTTGTTGCGCGCGGGACGCGACGACCAGACGATCGACTTCCGCCACGGCGTCGCTTTGAGGAAACAGTGAAGCCGTGTGACCGTCTTCACCGATTCCCAAAAGAATCAGATCAAAACGAGGCAAGGAACCCGTCGGTAAGTCGAAGAATTCTTTTAACGTCGCCTCGTATTCCAAGGCGGCGACGGCAGGTTCTTTTTCACCTTGCATTCGATGCACGTTTTCATTTGGGATTTTAACCTTTGCCAAGAGCGACTCGCGCACCATCCGATAATTACTCTCCGGATGATCCGGCGGCACGCAGCGCTCGTCGCCCCAAAACAGATGAACCTGATGCCACGGTATTCGCTCCTTGTAGCCGTCCGACGCCAGCAGAGCGTAGACCGACTTCGGCGTCGACCCGCCGGAGAGCGCCACCGTAAAGCGTGCAGATCTCGCGGCAACTTCCTCCGCTAGGTAAGTTAAGTAGTCCGCTGCTCGCCGGTTCAGGTCGGCGAGATCGCGGCACACTATGATTTCTCGATCACTCACGGGAATGGAGGGCGGCGTAGTAAGCGGCGCCCTGAAGGGCGGTCTCGTCGTTCAGGATCACCTGAACCGAAATCTCAGAGAGAAGCTCTTGATAGCGGCCTTTGTCGATGAACGCCCGCATGAAGGTTCCATCACGGAGCTTATTCTGGATTTTTGGAGCAATGCCGCCGCCGATATAAACACCGCCAATGGCTTTGGCCCGAAGAGCCGAATTGCCGGCCTCGGCCCCGTAGACCGAGGCGAATATATCGAGCGCGTTGGCGCAGATTTCAGACTCACCCGATAGACCTAATTGTGAAATAGCCACGCTCGGGTCATCGGCGGCGGCTAATTTTTCTTTCAACCAGCCTGGCTCGGTAACTCGACCGCTGTCTTTAAGAAAATTGTAGATGTTCCAGAGTCCGGGTCCCGAAACGACCCTCTCGTAGCTGACGTGTCCGTACGCCTTGATCAGGTAACGTAAAAGATCGATCTCGGTTTCATTTCTGGGGGCAAAGTCCGCATGGCCGCCTTCTGAAGCCAGAGGGTGGTATTCATGGCCATCGTCGTAGATTGTCGCTTCGCCCAAGCCTGTGCCCGCAGCAATCAGAGCCCTGTTCGCTGGCCGCCGAGCCACGCCTTGATTCAAACAAAGGAATTCATGCGCAGCCAAAGTGACAATGCCATAAGCGGCTGCTTCGAGATCATTGAGCAAAGCGACGGAATGAAGTTTCAAAATCGCGCCAATTTTCGCGACTTCCACAATCCAGGGAAGGTTCGGAGTTTTGATCGTGCCGTTGACCACGGGACCGGCAACACCGAAACAGGCGCCGCCAATTGAATCGTGAGGACTGGCAAGAAACTCTTCCACCACGGCTTCGAGACCGGGGTATTGCTTGCTCGGGAACGTTTTCTTGAGTTCGGATTGAAGCTTCCCTTCCCGTACGGAGAAAAGTGCCAGATGAGTCTTGGTCCCGCCGATGTCGCCGGCGAGGATCAGGTCTTTGCCATTCACGGTTTTCCGATCCTTGCGCTGCAGTGTCAAAGCGGATGGACTCATGGCCGGCGCCAGCGGCGACCGTCTCTACGCATGAATTCGTCCGCTTCTCTCGGTCCCCAACTTCCCGCCTCGTAGTTGGGAAAGTCTTTCGGTTCGGTCCGGCTCCAGGCCTGGATGATAGGATCCATCAGAAGCCATGCCGATTCCACCCAATCATGGCGCGTAAAAAGCGTCGAATCTCCCTCGATACAATCTTCCAACAAGGTCTCATAGGCTTCCGGGGAGGGGCTGCCGAAGCCTTCCTCGTAGTTGAAATCCAAACTGAGGGGGCTCACGCAAATATCCGGTCCAGGGGGTTTAACTTCAAACGTCAGTGACACGCCCTCATCGGGCTGAATCCGAATCACCAGCACATTGGGACTTACATCTTCCGCGCAGGATTTGAAAAGCAACAGCGGCGGCCGCTTGAACTGAATGGCTATTTCTGTCACTCGTCGGGCCAGCCGTTTGCCGGAGCGGAGATAAAATGGAACTCCCTCCCAGCGCCAGTTGTCGACGAACAACTTAATGGCCGCATAGGTCACCGTCGGCGAGTCTTGGGCGACTCCGGCCTCCTGCTGATACCCAACGACCTCTTGATCGGCGATTTTGCCTGCGGAATATTGACCCCGCACGGCAGCGTCCGCCACTTCATCGGGTGAAATCGGCCGGACAGAACGCAGGAGCTTGCCTTTCTCGTCGCGCACGGCGTCGGCTGAGAACGCCACCGGCGGCTCCATGGCCGTAAGGCAAAGCAGTTGCAGTAGATGATTTTGGAACATATCGCGCACCACGCCGGCCTCCTCGTAATAGCCGCCGCGGTTTTCTACGCCCACGCTTTCCGCCGCCGTGATCTGGACGTGATCCACGTAGCGCCGGTTCCAGATTGGCTCAAAGACAGAGTTCGCGAACCGTAACACCATGATGTTCTGCACCGTCTCCTTGCCGAGATAGTGATCGATTCGATACGCCTGGCTCTCGTCGAGGACCTCATGCACGCGGCGATTGAGCTCCCGCGCCGTCGACAGATCGGTGCCGAAGGGCTTCTCAATGACCACTCGAGTCCGGCCCTCGCCGGCGTTTTCTCTAGCCGCCAATCCGACCGCGGACAGGTGCTCGAGTACCGTGCCATAGAGATCCGGCGGTAAAGCAAAATAAAAGACCCTGATCGGCAGTACACGGCTGCCGCGATCGAAACCAGCGATAAACTCTTGCAAGTTTCTGTAGCCGTTGGATTCATCGTAGCTGCCGGGAACGAAATAGAGATTAGCCGCGAATTCATTCCAGACGGATTCATCTTTCAATCCCGTCCGGGAAAATTGGCTCACGGCTTCGCGCATTTTGGCGCGAAATACCTCATGGGTCATCTCGCTGCGGGCATAGCCGATAACCGCAAAGCGCTCCGGTAAGCGCCGACCCAGCGCCAGATTGTAGAGCGCCGGAATCAGCTTCCGCCTGGTCAGATCGCCAGAAGCGCCGAATATGGTGAGGATACAGCCGTGAGGACGCTTTCCCGAGAGCGAACCAGCGACTGCGTAGGCATGCGTGTCAACGGCCATGTTACTGCCTTTTTTTGACCGCGTGGCCACCGAACTCGTTGCGCAGCGCGGCAATCACTTTGGCCGAAAACGCATCCTCCTGGCGGGAAGCGAAGCGGGCAAACAGCGAAAGCGCCAGCACCGAGGCGGGAACATCGCGTTCGATGGCTTCTAGTACCGCCCAGCGCCCCACACCGGAGTCTTCGACATATCCTTTGATGGAAGAGAGCTGGGGATCTTTCCGCAAAGCGCTTTCCGCCAGCTCCAGCAGCCACGAGCGCACCACGCTGCCCTGATTCCATAGATGGGCGATGTTTCCGAGATCGAGATCGAAGGGCGAAGCGTTGAGCAGTTCAAAACCTTCGCCGTACGCCTGCAGCATGCCGTACTCGATGCCGTTATGGATCATTTTGACGAAGTGGCCCGCGCCGTTGGGACCGACGTGGGCATAACCGTCTTTGGGCGCCAGAGTTTTAAAAATGGGCTCAAGCCGGTCAACAATCTCTTTTTCGCCCCCGACCATCATGCAGTAGCCGACTTTGAGCCCCCAGATGCCGCCGCTGGTTCCGACATCGACGAAATGCATGCCCTGCTGCTTCAATTTCTCCGCCCGGCGAATGGAATCTTTGTAATTGGAATTCCCGCCGTCAACGAGAATGTCGCCTTTTTCGAGGTGGGGCAGGAGTTGCTCAAGGGTCTCATCTACGGGATCGCCCGCCGGGACCATCAGCCAAATCGTCCGGGGCGAACTGAGCTGTTTAGTAAAGTCCGCCAAAGAATGAGCGCCCGCTGCCCCCTTGTCTACCGCTCTCTGAATGGCCTCGGGAACGCGATCATAACTGATGACCCGGTGACCCGCGAGCACGAGACGCTCCGTCATATTGGCACCCATTCGGCCAAGTCCGATCATGCCCAATTCCATTTTGATGCGTCCTTTCGCCGGACAATAAAACTAAGCCCGCAATGCTTGAGCCAACCGATTCAACCCGGATTCTGGATCGTTTCCCAAATTGATCCTGAGCACGCGCCGTCTTCGCTGTTTTAGCGCGGTGAAATCCCCGACGGCCTGGGCTCGAATCAAAGCAACGAACGAATAGTTCGTCTCCGGCACGGCTAATTGGTCGGTTGGTTCGTCAACGATCTGCAGCACCAGGACTGAATTTGGACCGCCTTTATGGAGTTGGCCGGTGGAGTGGAGAAAACGCGGTCCGTAGCCGAGGGTGGTCGCCAGGCGTAGGCGGTCCCGCAGCGATCGGCCGATGGCTTGGAGGATTGCCGTGTGCTGCGGCGTGGGATTTAAATAGGCCTGGATGACGACATGATCACGAGCCTTGCTTTTCGCCAGCCATGAGGAAACGGCCTGATGCAAGGCGGACGGATCCGAGATCGAAACCTCCTCTTTCACCCTCGCGCCTTCCCTTTTGCCATTCGCATTGTCACCCATCGCCTTCTTCGCCAAATCTTTCGCCAGCTGAACATCCGGCTGATTGAATGGGTGAATCCCCATGGCGGCACCCGCGGCGGCGACGGCGATCTCCCAGCGGAAGAACTCCTGGCCGAGATCCTGTTTTTCATCCAGATCGATGCGGGCCACCGGGTGGCCATTGGCTTCGAGCGCCGCGACGTTGCGGTCGATCTCGTGGCTCTCGTCGGCTTTGAGTCTCAAGTACACAAAGAAACGATCCGCGCCATACTTTTCAGGTGATTCCAACGGCTCATTGACAACCGGGACGATCCCTTTCCGATCTTTGCCGGTGCTCTCGGCGATTAATTGTTCGACCCATGCCGGAAAGGCGGCAAGAGAACGCGAGCAAAGGAACGTGACTTTGTCCTTTTTTGCCGAAGTGAGTTCGCCTAAAGCGGCTCCCAGGGCCAAGCCCGGGTTGTGCGATTCCTGGACCTCGGCGCCGCAGGCGGCGCGCATCTGACGGGCCCGCGCCAGAACCTCTCCGATCTCAACACCAATGAGGGCCGCAGGTAGCAGACCGAACACCGTCAACGCGGAGTAGCGGCCACCAACCTCCACCGGCGCCGTAAAGGTCGCGCGAAATTGTCTCTCCACCGCGAGCTTTTCGAGCGGAGTACCAGGATCCGTAATGGCCACGAAGTGTTTCCCTGGCTCCGTCTTGACCTGCTTCAGCTTGTCCCAGAAGTAATAGAAGAACGAAGAGGTTTCGGTGGTCGTCCCTGATTTGCTCGAAA
>DASQUN010000043.1:0-2804 GCA_035641275.1 Candidatus Udaeobacter sp.
TTGACAGGCGAGCCGATCCAACCAAATTTGCGTGCATCGAAACGAACTCCCTTGGAACCTAGAGCTTGTTGAGTCACCATGCCGCTATTGAAATTCCCCACCGTGAGTCCGTCCGGGTCCGCTTTGTTATACAGATAGTTCGCGGCCAGCAAACTACCGGCACCCTCCATGTTTTCCACAACCGTTGCGGGCTGTCCGGGGATGAATTTCGAAATGTGGCGCGCGATGGCGCGTGTATAGGTATCGTAGCCCCCGCCGGGAGCGTAACCGACAATGAACCGGATGGTTTTTCCTTTGTAGAAATCATCGGCTCTCGCTTCTGTTGCTAACCAGCCGATGAACGCCAGTCCGATTGCGGCCATCAAATAGAAATTTTTCAGTTTCATTTTGCGCTCCTTAGTATTTATGTCGCCACTCGGTCGCTGCTGGTCTGAGACACCCTTACTGCTCCGTTAATTGTTCTCCGCTGTACCAGGCTGACCTTGTTCGAGGCTTCGCCCGCGACGGATCTGAGAATCCCGATCAACAAGACCACGGCTATGGGTAACAGAAAGTTTTTTCATAACTGCTCCTGTCGAAGTGCCGCCTTGTTATAACCGCTCTCAGTTGCTTTGCTTCTGGGCCGCTTTCACCAAGAAGCTGAGATTTTGTTTCACCTTGTCCGACATCGAATAGATCTCCTTCACATAGCCCTCGGTCTCTTCGCCTGATACCGGCTTAATATAGAGCTTGGTCTTCTTCGCCTCCGCCAAGAATTCACGATCACGCAACGTCGCCGCGAAGGCTTTCCGCAAAGTCTCAAGCCGTTCCCTCGGCGCCTTGGGTGGCAGTGAAAAGGGGCGCTGAAACTCGTAGGAAGCCGCCCAGCTCTTGTAAGTCGCCAGATTGGTTTCACCCTTGATGACCTCGGTAAAAAGCGGCAGATCCTTGACTTCGGGGTCTTCAAGCTTTTTGTGGGTTATGAAAGGAATCAGCTGATCGTCGCCCTTGGCGTCGAGCATGGCCCGATTCGAAACCCGCATCGATTCCCACCCTAAACAGGCGCCTTCGACTTCGCGCCTTTGCAACGCCAGACGAACCGGGGAGGTGCCCGCATATCCCGAAATGACGTCAAATCTCGTCTCTGCGACCTTGTTCAGAATAGTCGGCAGGTCGGTATAAGAGGTCCCTGCGCGCACGCCGCCCATTTTGATGGGTCGCTTTGAATTGAGCACATCTTCCCAGGTCTTCAGTCCAGTAAAGCCCATGATTGCGCACGTCGGCGAGCCATCGCTCGGCGCGCCGATCCAGCCGAACTTCTGGCCGTCAAATTTGATGCTTTTGTCGCCGAGCGCGTCGCGTATGATCTGCCCGCTGATCCAAACGCCGACGTTGAGTCCGTCCGGCTCGGCTTTGTTGTATAGGTAATTGGCTGCGATCAGCGAACCCGCGCCCTCCATGTTTTCAATGACCATCGATGGGTTGCCCGGGATGTGCTTGCCGAGATGCCGCGCAATGGCTCGCGTATAGGTGTCGTACCCTCCGCCCGCCGGAGCGCCGACGATAAAGCGAATGGTCTTGCCCTGGTAGAAATCATCTGCGTTTGCATTGTGAATCGCGCCAAAAAAGACAAAGCCGATCGAGATTATGATAGTCAACAGTCCGATTCTGTTCTTCATCTTTACCTCCATTTTTTTTACCTCCATTTTTTTCGCTGAGGCCCTACCTTTTTTCCAAGCCGTCTATCCAAGCCTGTCGTCAGCGTATGCCGAAGATCTCCTGATAGAGCTTGATGGTTTGTGCGCTCTTCATCCGCTCTCCGAAGACGCTAAATAGGACTTTAAGTCGGACTTGGTGAGTATTCGCGATTTCGGTATCGCATGAAGTACGGCATCAGCTTGAACTTCCAGTTCTTTGTCAGGCGTTCGATCAACCAAAATAATGATTTCCAGCGACGGCTGGATATCCCTGAGATTCAGTGCGGTCTCCGCCAAGTCCATTTCTTGGCCAGTGGACATCAGTACAGCGGCACTGAAGGAATGGTGTTTCGCGTGTGCCACGGCCGCTGCTCCAGCATTTGTCTTGACCACGTGACAATCGGCATGAATGAATTGCTCTTGCACATCCTTGTCCGCATCCGAGCCAACCAACAAAATTCTTCTTGTTTCCGCCCTTACCACCGGAACAGGTCCTTTCTTGCAGACTGATTGAATCTACATGTGAAGATAGACATCTATATTCGTCTCCGGATCAGACTTCACGGCGCCTTTCTCCCTAAAGTAAAGTAAGAAGCTCTCCTCTGCCCGGAAAATGCTTCCTTGGTCGGTTTGCTCCGGGAGGGAGTCGGACGACTTTCCCGCGTGAGACGCGCGCCTTATGCATGATCGTCAATTGTCGCAATCGCCACCGGAAAAATGCCGGATTCAATCCAAAAACCTCGCAAATATTGGCAAATGAAAAATCGGGGTCGGAATTCTCACTCCAAAACCACGCTTCCTCTTCCTCATAAAGCGCCTTTCCGCGGAACGACTTGGAGCCCGCAAACTTCTGATAGGTCTGTATGGCGTCCACCAGAACGCCGAACATCAGCTTTCTTTCCGGATCACACGGCTGGGTTTGTCGACAAAGCCTGGAGCACCGTTCACCGATAAGAGCGCCTGTCTCGATTGAAATCATGGCTTGGACCGCCCTGCATACTGGTTAGCGCAAGAGCAGGGCCAAGATGAAATTGCTTGCAAGAACGCCGATTAAGGCTTAACCGACAAAGAGCACTGTGCCGTCAATGCACAGTCGAAGATGTGAGTGTGTGAAAATTTTAGCCAGCG
>DASQUN010000044.1:0-5599 GCA_035641275.1 Candidatus Udaeobacter sp.
GCGGTAGGAGCGCTGGGAGCCGGTGGAGGATATGAATACAATTCCAAGCGGCAGATGGACAGGCTCGAAGACGACCGTCGGGGCGGCCGCATCAGCCGAGACGAATACCAAGATCGTAAACGCCAAATCGAACGAGGATCGCTCATCTACTAAACCTGAGAAGATCTTCGGCCAAATGGCCAATTCGTGAGGCAAAGTGGCGGGGCGGCACTGGCCGCTAGGGCAACCCTATCAGGCGGTCCGCGCCGCCACGTCATTCACCTCGGCCTGTTCAAACCGATTCGCGCGCGCGGCACGATATGTCGTCAGGCGGTTCCTGACTCTAAGCATGCTCTTAGCCGTCCTATTTTAATCTGTCATCGACCCATTCTTTCGCTAGTTGGAAAATATCCTCTCGAGCCTCTTTCTCGGTTTTGAAACGATCCGCAGGCCCTTGTAGGCGATGACCGCGGCTTCCTCCGTATCCGTCAGAGACCTGAGCTTTTCCTTTCCAAAAGTTCGTACCAGGAATCTGCTCGGCCCACCATATTATTAAACAACCGCGATAGGCTTGTTTGGATGATTTCATTGCGTCACGGACTGTACTCGCTGTTCCGATGGTCCGGCGAATCTAGGGTGCCGGCAAGTGCGACCTCCCCCCCTGTCGGCGGAAGACTTCCGACCTACCTTCAGTCCTTAGATCACTTGAGGCAATCCAAAATCTCTTTCCGAAGCTTTAACAATAGGGCTTCAACTTCTTTGGGGTTCCAGTCCTTCTCCCGCCTTTCAGCCAGTGCCACATATCGATCCAGGATCGGTTCAATCAACAAGGCGTTCATGATCTAGCCCGCCTCCTTTGGTATGATCGCTTTTTGGCTGTCCGTCAAATCCCACTAGCTTAGCCTCTTTTCCTCCCGAGATTCACGAGCTGTGATTGCCTCGTCATGTAATCAAGATATTACGCTCATCCTCTAAAGCTTCTTCAACTCCGGCTCACCGCGAATAATGGCTCCCGCCCTTCCCGAGCCCGCCTATGATCTGCGACTGGCTTCATAAGCAGCGACGAATGCGGGCGAGCTTCGGCGCAGGCGCTCTAAGTCGACCCGCCCGGAGCGAGTGATGTAGCTCATTGCGAAATCCATGGGCGAAAGCGTCATGTGCTCGGCGAATCGCTCGTACCAGGCGGCACTGGCGTTAGCCGCAGCCACCAGCCTAGTCACAATGGGTTTGCGCACGGCTTCGTAGGCGGCGAGTGCCGCAGGAACATCTGCGGCATGCTTCTCCAGCGCTTTTGCCAGGGCGATGGCATCTTCCATCGCCAGCCGGGTCCCTGACCCAATGGAAAAATGTGCGGTATGCAAGGCATCGCCGACG
Organism: Candidatus Udaeobacter sp.; assembly: GCA_035641275.1. Classification (GTDB taxonomy): domain Bacteria; phylum Desulfobacterota; class Binatia; order UBA9968; family UBA9968; genus DASQUN01. Next base: position 1,354 of record DASQUN010000044.1, read on the forward strand.
AGCACGCGATTGCCGGTGGCCCACCGTTCATTCCGAACGTTTGGAAATTGCCGCCAGATCGACTTGTTTGATACCAATCCATGACCATCAAGGGTGGCGGCGAACACCTGGGCGCAGACCGCTTGGGCCCGCTCCGGGTCCATCCCGTCAAAGCGCGCGCCGAAGAACGTCGCCTCGTCCACCTCGACAACAAAGGTACTCATGTCGGGCGCGTGGGGATGATGGTGGGCGTTGAAGTGGCCGAGCTCGGTTTCGATAAAAGTGTGCGTCAACGCTTCGAAGCGTTTCGTGGTGCCAAACCAAGCAAAGCGGTTGGTTAGAGGAGTGACCGTCGTGCCAAATACACTTTCATCGCTGCGCCGGACCAGCGAGTTCACACCGTCCGCGCCGACAATGAGATCGGCTTCGCCGCAGGCTTTCAGATCATCAATCGGGTGGAGGTAGCGGGGTTCGATGCCGACGGAACGGGCCCTCGCCTGCAGGATCTGCAGCAGCCGGAGCCGGCCGATGCCCGTGTAGCCCATGCCGTCAATGCGGACTTCGCGGCCCTTGTGCACGAGGATGCTGTCCTTCCAGTATTCGAGGGAAGGCCTGATCGCTGCCAATGTGTCAGGGTCCTCCTCGTTGAGAAACTCGAGGGCCTGTTCAGAGAAGACCAGGCCAAACCCGAAGGTGGCGTCAGGCGGATTTTGCTCAAAAACTTCAACGTCAACGTTCAGCTTGTTGCGCTTGAGCAAATAGGCGAGATAAAGGCCGGCAGGTCCCGCGCCAACGATTGTGACTCGCATCGCCATTCCTCTTACGTTTGGCGTTCACGCTTGCCGGTCTCATCGGAAGCTACAGTTGTCGCGCCCGTTGGGTCGGAGAGGCTGGCGATGATTTCGGCCGGGATCGGCCGAGCTTGGATTGCGCCCGGCCGGTCGGGGTCCGGCCCTGCCCAAACACGCTTCTCGAAGCCTTCGACCGCAAGCTTGCCTTCTTTTACCACTCGGTGGCGCACTGTGAAGCTGCTTCGTCCCCATTCGCCGACGTCACTCTCTATAGTGACGTCGTCGTCGAAGCGGCATGGCGTGACGAACCGCGCCCCCACTTCTACTATCGGCATACCTACGATCCCGTATTTCTTCCTCATGGCCAGCGGCGATAAGCCGCTGCGTTCGAACAGCCATCCGGTGCTGGTGTCAAAGATGATCAGGTATTGCGGGTAGAACACGATTCCGGCGGGGTCGCACTGACCCCATTCAATGCGCAGCGTTCGGCGGTTGACCAGCATCGCCTCGCTCTTCCTTTCTTTCAAGCCGGCTCTCAGTGCCCCGGCATACAGCCCATTCTGACCGTGACAGTCGCATGCCCGAGAGTAGCAGCCTCTCTGAAAATGCTCGGCACATCTATGGCGGCTGCTCGCCTAGGCAAAGAGGCTACTCTCCCCGTTATGACCGACAAAATATCCTGTCCGTGCTTGCCGGCAGGCTGCACGAAACGCTCTGTAACATCGGTAAACATCAGTAGCAGTTCGGTGTCAAGCAGTCGCTGAGGAAACCGATGTTCAAATTCTTAACGAATACATGGATGACGGATCGCGTGCTAGAGACCCCTGAGAAGTACCAGGATTTCAAGCCGTTCAAGTTCATCATCTACTCGGGGAAGATCGGCGAGCAAGTGCCGCAATCGAATTGGAGCAGGTTCGCCGGCCAGCGACTGTTCGACAAGAGGATCAGTAGGAACTGGCCTTTTCACGACCCGACCGCACGTAATCGGTGGCAGCTTTGAGCAGCGCCTTGGGGATGCCCTGCGCCATTGCCGCGATGGGTCACAAAAAACACACGACCGTCACACCGGTTTGTAATCGGCCGGTTTCATCACCGGCGCCCCGGCATCTCCAAGCTCCTGGAGTTTTTTCGACAGGAACATCTGTTCCGACTGGATCGTGGTCAATTCAAGCGCTTTTCGAAAGTAGTTCAGCGCAGCCTGCCGATGGTCTAAATCCGTCTCGAATTCGCCCAGGACCGCGTACAGCAGGTAATAACAGTTTAACTGCTGCCGGTCGCGGATAGCCTCTACCGCTTCGATTCCTGCCCTCGGCCCGTGAACGTTAGCAACCGCCACGGCACGATTCAGGGCCACGACGGGTGAGTCATCGATCTCAATCAATCGGTCGTAAAGAGAGAGGATGCGCGGCCAGTCCGTCGATTCGTAATCCTGCGCCGCGCAATGACAGGCTGAGATGACGGCTTGAAAATGATACTCACTGGCTTCGTCGCCGGCGGCGGATTGCATGAGGTGATACAAGCCGCGCGCGATCATCGACTGGTCCCACTGCGAACGGTTCTGCTCCTCGAGGCGCAGAATGTTTCCGTCCGCATCCACTCTGGTTGGCAATCGTGCCCCATTCAGTAACATCAGCGCCAGCAGGGCATGGGCCCGGGGCTGATTGCCCGCGGGGTGTTCGGCCAACAACGCGCCTAAGCGAATCGCTTCGCGACAGAGTTCCTCCCGGATCAGTTGCTCGCCTCCTGAAGCTTTGTAACCTTCGTTGAAAAGCAGGTAAAGCGTTTGCAGCACGCCGTCCAAACGCTGCGTCAGCTCCTCGCCCGCCGGGATCTCGAAGGGGACTCGCGCCTCGCGGATTTTTTGTTTAGCCCGCGTGAGCCTCTTGGCGATCGCGGCTTCAGACGTGAGAAATGCCCGGGCAATTTCTGCGGCGCTGAAACCGCAAAGGGTCTTCAACGCGAGCGCCACCTGCGCCTCCTGCGGAACCCGAGGATGGCAGCACACGAACATCATGCGCAAACGGTCGTCGTTGATTTGATGCTCGGCAAATGCAGAATTCTCAGCCGTAGGGTCGGCGGAGCCCTGCTCCATCAAACGGGTGATTTCAATTTCCTTGTCGCGAAAGATCTTGTCCCGTCGGATGAGATCGAGGGCCACATTCTTCGCCACCTGCGTGATCCAGGCAGCCGGATTTCTGGGAATGCCGTAATAGGGCCAGGTCTGCAGCGCCCTGACCAATGTTTCCTGAACCACATCTTCAGCCCGATTGAGGTGTTCGACGCCAAAAATCCTTGCCAGCGTCGAGACCATCTTTCCCGACTCATGACGGAAAAAATGGTCCACCACCTGGGTAATTTCCGCAGGTGGTGGCGAACTATTGATCTCGGAATGGGTCATCGTCAAGGATGAGCGATTAGTGCAGATTTGCAGAGTTGAAAGGTCATGCGCTCGCGCGCGCGGGCTGCGCGGCACTCTTTTCGCTCGGGCTCAGCGCCAACGGGCATTCAGGTGCTACGGGCCTAACTTCGACCGTCGCGCCGTAGTTCAAACCCGGAAAATCTTTGGCAATCTCAGCGGCCTCATCGAGGCTACCCACCTCGAGCAAAAAAAAGCCACCGATCGCTTCTTTGGATTCGGCAAACGGTCCGTCCGCGACAGACCGACCTTTCTTTTGTGAAACAATTTTCCCCTCTGGAAAGAGAGGCTTCCCCGCTTTCGCCTTGCCTTCCGCGGTTAAGCGGTCAAGCCAGCCGTACATCTGTTTCACAACCTCCTGGATCTCTTCCGGCGACAGGCCCTTGTGCCAATCCGTGCCACGGAACAACAAGATATATTCTGACTTCGTCTGTGTGCTCATAATAGTTCTCCTTAATAAGGGTTTTGTTTCGCTTCATTAATACGACGAACGAGCCAGTCCTGTCAGGACATCTTTGTTAAATTTCTTGGGGCTTCCTTTAATTGTGCAGAATTAAAGAGAGAATTAAAGAGGCCGCGAACCTTTTCTTGACTGGATCGAGCGGTTCGATGTAGCGTTCGTGCCGGGCGAGCACGCATCGACTAATCGACTAAGTCCAGACTTGCGTAACTCGGTTAACTCGTCATGCTCTTAGAGATCCGATTTGAACACGAGTTGGGCCAGTCTGACCTGTATGCCGTCGCTCCAGTCTGACTCAACGCTCCAATCCAGATGACTCGCGATAGCTTGAAGCGGCCGGATTGCAAAACATCACCACCGCGTGAATGGCTGTTATCTGCTGATCTGGCCGTCGGTTGCGAGTGACAGATAACGGCTGCGTGTGTCCATCTTTCCGGAATTCCGGAAACGTGAAAGTCCACCAGAGCAGTGGGGCAACGCTTGTTTACAGAAACCAATGGGAAGATGAGGACCGCAGGCGCACCACAATCAGCATGGCTCTGGGGAATTTTTCTCCTTGTCGGCTGCGTTTTCGAAACCGGATGCGGCGTTGCCATCTCT
>DASQUN010000045.1:0-6766 GCA_035641275.1 Candidatus Udaeobacter sp.
GTGTTGCAATTCAACATATTCGCCGAAGGCAAAGTCGATCCCGTTGTCTAGCCCTGCTCGCAAAATCGCCCGTCCCAACTCCTTGTGGTTCTTGTAATGAAAGCGGTGGCGGGTGAACTGTCCGTTTACTTCTTCAGCCAAAGTAATAAAGAAGGTCGGAATAACGTTGAAAAAGAAGTTGACGAACTGATCGTTGGCAATGACGATCAGGACATCCGGCTTAGCCGCTTCCAAATCAGAGCGCAAAACCCCGAAAGCTTTCTCAGCGTCTTGCCGCAGTTTTTGCTGCTGTTCGAGAGTGGGTTTAGAGTCGACGCCCTGCGGAGCCATGCTGTAGTGAAGTTTCATGAAATCTTCCCATTCATGACCGGGCTCAAGAAGAATATTCGGCGCATGGCTCGCTGCCAACGCTGCTACCAAGGACATGGCTCAAACTCCTTTGACGCAATGTTCGAATCCTATTATCCGCCTAAGCAAAAAGCAACTTAGGGCATGACCTAGCGGTGTCTGAACTGATCTGAAACGGATTAAGAATTATGAATCGCAAGAGGCGTCGACGATAGGAATAGACACTCGAAGTCGTTTGAAAAAGGTTAACTCGCAGGTTTCGAGTTAAGCCCTATAACATCCTGTATCCTCGTACCGACCAATAAACCAGTACGACCACGCTCACCACGGAAATAATCGGATGGTCCAAAACCCAGTTGAGGGCGGGCTCAAAGGCATAGCGCAGTCCCATGTCAAAGAGCCGATTAATCTGATCCATGATCAAACCTCTCCATCGCGTATTTATCTATTTACAACAAATGGGGTTACCCCGCAAAGAGATCCGAAGGCAGGATTTCGCTCACGCCCGGCGGGCGGTCGCGCCGTAAAGCCAAGAACCCGATCACAAGCTAGCCGCCGGCTCTGCACAAATCCCCGCCGCTCGTTCGGACCATCCGCTCGATCGGTATCTAATGCTATTTGAGTCGGTATTTCGAACTTTAGAGGAACCTAGTGTACAAAGCTGCTCAAAAATGGACATAGTTGGGGTCTGCTCCGGCAGATTGGAATTATGTATAAGATGAGCTGAACGATTGAATCTACTGGAAAATCGCGCCCTTTGTGGCACTTCCCGCCCACTGGAGGCCTTGGCACCCTGGTTGCTCCTTCTCGGGAATGATTGAGCCATTGGGAGGAGCAATTATGAAAATGTTGATCGCTACGATGTTTAAGAAAGTGCCGGTACGCAAGACTCAGCAGAGGGCTTGTATCTGCAAACGGTGCGGCGCTCGAATTTACTCTTTGAGTTATTTGAAAGCCCATCTGGAGGCCCACGACAGAAGGACACATGTGAGTTAACCGAAAGATGAGTGGCGCCGAAAAATCTCCTTAATTCCGAGGGACGTTTTCCTCGACCGTTTAGGAAGCAGCATCCGAGCGCGATTGAGGCCCAACAGCCTATGGAAAACAACATGCATACGCTGAGCTAACATCAAAGGTGCGCAGCCGTCTTTCTTCCTGAACCGGTATAATGATGTTTGCCTGTTCATGGCTTTGCTTGAGCCACAGTACCGATTTTGGGCGGTTGTTAGACTGCAAGTCGGGTTGGCGGTTTGGGCGCTTTCCTCAATGGTGCGGGAAGGTTCAAGGAGCCACAGAGCCTCACAAGCCGGGTCCGCGATCAGATTGCATTCCTGAATCATTCGCGAGCCAACCGCGGACCGCGCTCAATATGGTAGCTGCATAAGAATCGTTCGGAAGCGTTAACGTATAGTGCATCCATTTGCCTTCGCGGCGGGCACTAACGATGCCCGCCCGGCGCCGGTAGGCCAGGTGACGAGAAATCTTGGGCTGGCTTAGCTTTAATGCCTCAACGAGAAAGCAAACGCAGACTTCATGATAAATGAAGATCGGGAACCATGCGTGTCCACCGCGACTTCTCTTAGCCAGCCAAATTGCAGTCGGGAACCCCGCGCTCGGCTGACAAGCGGTATAGATTGATCACCGCTCGGCCGGGATCTCGCGATCAGTCCCCAGAAGAGGTCGGGCTTCTCGGCCATCAGCTGCGGGACTCTTTGGCGCCTATGATGTCTGACTCTCATCATGGTACAGTTCCGGTTCGAGCTTGATCACGCTTTTGACCGAGTTTGAGATAAAGCAGTTTTCTTTTGCTTTCTCCAGTATTTTAGGGATTCGCCCAAGGTCCTTGGCGGATCCGATTACAACTGTCGGTTTAATGACAACTTCAGTAATCTGATGGCCGGCTCCCCCGATTCTTTCCAGTTTACCCTTGGCCGTCGAGCGAAAACTGACCAGCGGAATTTTGGAATTCTCAGCTATCACCAGCAGAGTCAGCATGAAGCAAGTATTCAACGATGCGACGAACAGATGCTCGGGCGCCCAGTTGCCTTCACGGCCTTTGAACTCAGGCGGTGCCCCCACCGCGATCGGCGGCAATCCTGGGCCTTTTATCTCCCCTTCTTTTTCCTTCCGCCATTCAATTTCCGTTTCGTAATAGAATGAGCGTGATTCAGCCATTGGTTCATTCCTTTTCTGCCGGGATCTAAAGATCGCCTATTGCCGGCTGCCTTCCCTCCTAAAATACTTCAATTCTACCCCGGCCAAGACGTTTTAGAGAAGAATTTTCCGCTACTGGCTGGATTGCACACGCTGCACCTTTGAATCCCGAAGCTCAAAACGATGCCGCCGAGAACAAGTATCTGGCCCGAACGTCGGCCTCACCCTCTCCCTAGGGTTTCATCGCTCACCGACCGGTCCAGCTCAGTCGCGAATTTCCGGCAGATGGGCGGTACGCATCGGGTCACTGGATCGTATTTCGAGAGGACATCAGAGATATCCTATGATTCGTCTTCACACTAATCTCGCCGTTTCGCGAGCAATAAGGGCTTCTTCGTCGCTCGGAATCACATAGGCTTGGATGCCGCTGTCGGGTCCAGAGATACAGGCTTCGACTCCGACTGTGGAAAAGTTGCTAACTTTGTCCAAAGTCAGGCCGCACCATTCCATTCCCGCACAGATCTTTTCGCGAATGAGCGGCACGTTTTCACCAATGCCGCCGCTGAAAATAACCGCGCGGGCTCCACCCAGGACCGTCAAGTAAGCACCGAGATACTTACGAGATCGATAGCAGAACGCATCGACTGCGAGTCGCGCCCGCGGATTTGCCTCGAACGCTGAAACTAGTTGCCGCATATCATTCGAAAGACCTGAAAGCCCCAACAATCCAGAGCGCTTATTGAGCCAGCTTTCAACCTCAGCGACGCCAACATTTTCTTTCTGCGCAAGGTAGCTCACCAGCCCAGGATCCAGATCTCCCGACCGCGTTCCCATAATCAGGCCTTCCAGCGGAGTGAAGCCCATCGACGTGTCCACGGATTCTGCTCCGCGAATGGCGCAGGCGGAGCATCCGTTCCCCAAATGCATCGTAACGATTTTGACTCGCTCCGGCGGTGTTCCCGTGAGCTGGCCGTAGCGCAAAGCCGAATACTGGTGCGCGAGGCCATGGAATCCATAACGTCGGATGTGATGCCGCACCGACAGCTCGTGAGGGATCGCATATGTTGACGCGTGCTCCGGGAGGGTCAAATGAAAGGAAGTATCGAAAGCGGCAACCATCGGCATCGCAGTACCGAGCAGCGAGCGCGCAGCGCGAATTCCGCTCACGCCGGCGGGATTATGCAGCGGAGCGATTTCGCATACGGACTCGAGAGCGGTGATAACATGCTCATCAATACGCACAGAGGTGGCAAAGAGGTCCCCTCCATGAACTACTCGGTGCCCTACGGCATCAACGTCTCGGAGCTTCGGATGAGAGCTCAACCATTCGATAACCTTGCCGACCGCCTCCTCGTGATCAGGAACAGCGGTTGTTTTCTGTTCCGCAGGCCAGCCGGCAGTTTCAAAATGAATCAATGATGTGCCGCCGATACGGTCGATGAAGCCGCGCGCCAACTTATCGTCTTGACCCGACGCGACTGAGGTTTCGATGAACTGAAACTTTAGCGTCGAGCTGCCACAATTGAGGACTAGAATCTTCATCTACGTAGCCAGAGTAAAGCATCACGACCCTAGGGTTTCGACCAGAGGTTGTTGATAGCCATCGCCTCGGCGCGCCGGATTCAGAAATCGTGTCTCTGAGTCTCGGGGAAACCCATCCAGACGGGATTCGCCGCTCCACGATCAGTGAAAAACACGATCGCCGACCGCTTAGTAATCCCCGACTGAGAGTTGTGATTCAGTTGCGCGCAAGATGTTGATCACCTCTTGATCCGAGACCTGCGAAAAATCCCTAAAGAACTGACCGACCGCGACGAAATCCGCTGGCACATTCAAGCAGACGACGGCGTCCGCCTCGTCGGACATCGCTCGCATAGCTTCCGACGATGCCACCGCGGCCGCCGCCAGTAGTCTTCTCGGTTTTCGCGCGCGCACCGCCCGCAGGGCGGCCGTGATAGTCGAGCCTGTAGCGATGCCGTCGTCCACAATAATGACAATACGATCACGAGGATCGATCGGTTGCCGAAGCGGAGTGTAGTGCGCGCGCCTCTTCTGCAGGAGCTCGAATTGAGCCCGCTTTTCTACCTCCAAGTAACCATCGTCAATATCGAGACCGTATCCGGACAAAAAGAAGTTTCCGGTCTCGTCAATTGCTCCGACGGCAAGCTCAGGCTGGGCCGGCGCGCCTAATTTGTGCGCGAGTACGACATCTAATTCTCCACCCAAAAAATCAGCGATGAGCTTGGCCATCGGCACCGCTCCCCGAGGAATGCCGAGAACCAGTGGATTTCTGCCTTTGTAATCAATCAGTCTCTGGGCTAGCAACCGCCCTGCGTGCGCACGGTTTTCAAATAGCATGGCTTCCCCGTATCTCGGCTAATAGAGCTTGAAACTCGCCTAGGCCGCGAAACCGCTAAACCCGTCATTTGCATTCCATAAACGAGTTCGGTAGAGGATTCAGCCGGCGCAGCTTTGCTATTTTCTCTGCGAAGTTGATTCCGTCCATTCCGGGTCAATTGCGTGCATTGCCTCTTCTCTTAGCTGCTGATAGGCATCAGAAAAATCCGGGTGGTAACGTTCCATGAACATCTTCATGACCTCTAGCTCAAGCTTGAGGGAATCCACCGCTGCCGTTAGATCCAGTTTGGCCTGTTTGAAAAGGGAAACCGTAGATTCCAGTTCTCTTTGCATCAATTGAAAGCGCTGCTGAATATCCGTGTCGTTCATAGGACCTCCAACGGTTTTTTTGGCGCACCCACTATGTTCTTCAATTCACACGCTAAGCAACGCAGCGTCACGTACAGTGTTGATTCTAAGCCGGCTTTCTCGGTAAGCCAACCCTAAAGTTCTTGGGCAAACTATATGCCACCTGCCGCCTCGATTCGCAGCACATTGTGCATATTTGCACGTTTACCGGATCCGGTATTTTCCCGTATCCGGGAAAAATCCAAGGGTCGAGTACCACATCCATGCAATTGTCAGATCAGATCAATTCGTTCGCACTTGACGACACCGTTCGTCGTTCTTAGCTTACAAAAGCGTCTTTTCTAATCAGATTCAAGTCGCTTCGGGATACCGCAGTTCTTCCGCCATCACGGCAATGGGCCGGTAACCGGCCCAAATTCATTTGGTTCGTGGCAATAAAAGAGACTGAAAAGGGGCCAAATCTCTGTATTTCACGTTTAGCAAACTGGTGGCGGTCAAAGTTATACAAAAAGATCCGCAAGGATGACTCGATTTGGCATACAATTCGCTGTAATCTGTAATATAGAAATCGAATTTCGCTGGATTACCGCAGTCTCCAACAAAACGCTGTCGCTCGATTTATTCCCAATGGAGATTGTGAACAGAGGCTGCAAGAACAGGATTAGGAGTCCGAAATGGCATTGGATTTTGAACACGAAACGAAGATGAAAGAAGTCAAAGATATCACTGAAACTCCGGATGTCGAGGAGGATCAGTTTGACGAGAAGGAGCCGGAATTCGGTGCGGAGCTTGTTGCCGACGTAGTATCCGACGAAGAGCCATCTGAGCGCGAAGAAAGCACCGGGGGTTCCAGCTCGGTCCAGCAATATCTGCATGAGATCGGGTCCGTTCCTCTTCTGAGCCGAGAACGGGAAATCGAGCTCGCGATGCAGATGGAGAGGGGCAGCAACCAGATCCTGGCAGCACTTTTTTCCATACCGATGACACTGCGCCATGTGCTTCAATTGGGTAATGCCATCTCGAGCGGAGATCTCGAGTTGCGCCAGGTTGTGGAAAAGCCGGACGCCGACGAGGAAGAAAGCGCGGCTGTCCTCGATCCTAAGCCTTTTCTGAAGCTTGTGGCTAAGCTTCGCCGTATCGACGAGAATCGAGAAGAGATTGATCGGCAGCTGAACAGGTCACGGGTCTCGAAGCGACGGCAAAACGCCTTAACAGAGAAGAGGGATCGACTGAACAATAAAATCCCTGGTATCCTCGGTGACCTCCGTCTTGCCTCGTCCTTCGTCGATGAGATGGTGCAACGTGTAAAACAATCTTCCGACCAGTTGACAGCCCTGGAACAGAGGCGACATGGGGCCTCAAAAACGCAGCGAGCGGCGCTATCAGTGGAGATGCAGAAGATCGAACACAAGTTCGGTCTGCCGATCGACGAGATCAAGGCCGCCGCCCGGCTCATTCTCGAGGGCGAGGCTTTGGTCGGAACAGCAAGACGAGAGTTTATCGAGGCCAACTTACGGTTAGTGGTAAGTGTGGCCAAGCGATACATAAACCGAGGGCT
>DASQUN010000046.1:0-3438 GCA_035641275.1 Candidatus Udaeobacter sp.
CGAAGCAATTTGACTTGTAAGTGGAGCGGTAACTCTCCTACCTCATCTAAGAAAATAGTTCCCTGATCCGCCTGCTTGAATAGACCTGCATGATCGGACACGGCGCCTGTGAAAGCGCCCCGAACGTGACCGAACAGTTCGCTTTCTATCAGGCTCTCCGGAATAGCACCGCAGTTAACCCCGACGAACGGCCTATTTTTTCTCGGGCCATTCAGATGGATCGCACGGGCAACCAATTCTTTGCCCGTTCCGCTCTCACCCGAAATCAATATGTTCGTGTTACTCGCTGCCACCTTCCGAATCAATTGGTAAATTTTCTCAATGCCGCCATTTTTACCGATCACTCCCTCGAAGTGAAATTCTGAGTTTTCTATCTCCACTGCGTTCTGTCTTAAATCAACTTCTCTAGCGCGCCGTAGCTCTTCTTCGAGCCGCACTTTTTCCTCGATCTGTTTTTGTTTGGTGATATCTTGGAAAATAGCGACGAAGCCTATCAATTGTTCACTGGCGTTGCTCAGAGGCGCGAGCGTGAGCCGGACTTGCTTTTGTGCGCCTTGAGACGGTACGAATGGTAGTTCGTCCGTCATGACGTTCCCGGCATGGCGGTTCCGTTGAAAATCGTAGCTCAAGCCCGGAAAGATTTGATCGAGGCGTTTGCCTTTTACAGTCGCCTCGTCTAGAGACGTGAGAGCTTGCGCCTGATGGTTGAAATAGTTGATCCGCCCGTCTTGATCGGTGATCGCGACTCCACTGCCGATGCCTTGTAGGAGCGCATCTTTGAACGCTCCCAATTCTTGATAATCGATCTGTTTTTCTTTCAGTAGTTTCTGGGTTTCGCGTAGTTTGTTAGTCAAAAAGCCACTGAGCCAAGCAATAACGAAAAAACTGCCGATGCTCAGAACGATGGGCATCAGCGTGGACCAAGAAAGTGCCAGCGCGTTTCCTGGATTTGGATATCGTGACCAAACAAGCAGAGCTATATAACAGACGCTGGAGCATCCTGCGGTTAGAAAGGCGCCGCGATAAAAAAGTAATATCGCCCCGTTCATCACGGCTAGGTTATAGAGAAATGGAAATGGACTGGCGAAATCTCCGGTGATCCATATAATTCCTGTGATCAGGACCACGTCAAACCAAACTTGCGCATGCGCAAAAGGCCGCAGATTATAGATTCGTGGAAAGAGAATGGCCGAGCCAATAGAGATGATATACGCGATAATTAGCGGCACCGAAAGACCGAAAAGATAACTGATATCTCCCGCAGCTCCAAGGAAATGAAACAGCGCTGTAGCGCCTAGGAAAAACGATAAGATGACCACGCGCAAAAGCAGTAGCCAGCGAATCTTCTCGGTTAATTCTTTTCGTTCGTCACTCAAGGTTAAATGCTCAATACGCCACCTTGCAATACAACAAGAGACTGGACTCGAATCATCCGCCGACCAAGGATCCCATTTGGAATATTGGCAGGTACATGGCGATAACAAGACCACCGAGAATCACGCCGAGGACCACCATGATCACTGGCTCCATCATCGCGGTTAGATTGTTCACAGCATCGTCAACTTCCTCTTCGTACAGCTCGGCCACTTTTTTTAGCATTGCGTCGAGACCGCCGGTGCTTTCACCGACGGCCACCATCTGACAAACCAGAGGAGGAAAAATCTTGCTGTCCCGTAGTGGCTCGGCGACGGTTTTACCTTGGCTGATGCTGATTCGGCTTTCCATGATCGCTTTTTCAACGACTTTATTTCCGGCGGTTTTGCCGGTAATTGCGAGACCATCCAGTATCGGCACACCGGAACTCAGGAGCAGGGACATGTTTTGTGAAAATCGTGCAACGGCGACTTTGCGAAGGAGGTCCCCGATAATCGGCATCCGAAGAAGCAGTCGATCGATATTCATGTGCCCCTGTGGGGTTTTGTAATAAAAAGAAATGCCCATCACAACGCCGATCACGGCGGCCACTAGCAGATACCAGTAGGCAACGAACCAATTGCTGATATCGATGCAGATCTGCGTTGGCATAGGCAGGGCTTTGCCCATGCTGCCGTAGAGTTCGGCGAATACCGGTATTACCCAAATCATCAAGACGGCTACCACAACGACGGCAACGAAAACGATGGCGCAGGGATAGATCATCGCGCCCTTGACTTTTTTCTTTAGCCGATTTGCTTTCTCTATAAAGAGGGCAATGCGGTTAAGGATCGTATTCAGAATGCCGCCGGCTTCGCCTGCTTCAACCATATTTACGTATAGATCGTCGAAGATCTTCGGATGTTTTCTCAGAGCGTCCGCGAGGGTGCAACCTTCCTCAACATCTTTTCGAATCGTACCAATTGTATTACGGAGTAATTTGTTTTCGGATTGCTGCGCCAATATATCTAGGCACTGAACGATCGGCAGACCCGCGTCAATCATTGTGGCTAACTGACGCGTGGCCAAAGAGATGTCTTTCGTCGTGACTTTAGCGCCAAATCCGGGGATGGAGATTTCTCTATCCAACCCCTTACCTTTCTCCCTAACCCGGTTCGGAATCGGGCGGATTCTTTGTTCGCGCAGTCGTGCAAGCGCACCCTCCAGACTCGGCGCCTCAAGGCTGTCACCTTTGATCACTTTTCCCTGGGCCGTTCGGCCCTCCCACACAAACGTCGGCATAAAATCTAATCTCTATTTGCTCGAATCACTCTAAACGAACGTCCCCCGCTGTGACAGTTGCGCGCCATTCTGGATTGCCATCATCAAAATCCCAGTGAAAACACTGAGCCGAAACCCTTGTCCGTGTCGGTTACTCGGACCGTTTCGTCAACCGTCGTAAGCCCGTCGCGAACTTTCTGAAGCGCGCTCATACGTAGAGTGCTCATACCCATTTTAACCGCTTCACGTTTTAGCTCCATCGCCGAGGCGCCTTTTAGAATAAGTTCTTTTAGCCCTTCGTGCATTACCATCACTTCGTACACTGCCAAGCGCCCACGGTAACCGGTTCCAAGGCAATTGTTGCATCCACGACCATGAAAGGTCGGAAATCCAGCACTTATTTCAGCCGTGTCGACTCCTAAGTCGATCAAAATCTCGGGCTTGACTTCAATCGGTTCCTTGCACTTATCGCAAATTTTGCGGACCAATCGTTGCGCGAGGATTAGATTAATCGATGATGTAAGTAGGAATGGCTCCACTCCCATGTTCATTAAACGGTCGACAGTCGCAGGACAGTCGTTGGTGTGCAACGTACTTAGTACCAGATGACCTGTGAGTGCGGCTTTGATTGCGATCTGGGCAGTTTCAAGATCGCGGATCTCGCCAACCATGATTATATCGGGGTCCTGCCGAAGGAAAGAGCGCAGACACGCAGCGAAATTGAGTCCTATTTGGTCCCGAACTTGAACTTGGTTAATCCCCACCAGATTGTATTCGACCGGATCTTCGGCCGTGGAAATATTC
>DASQUN010000047.1:0-3699 GCA_035641275.1 Candidatus Udaeobacter sp.
TCGAATTTCGCTTGAATACGAAAGTGATGAGCCTTTGCGACCGTGGTGTGAAGCTCAGCAGCGGCGAGACCTTGCCGACAAAGACTCTCATCTGGGCCGCAGGGACGAAACCAAACCCATTGCTGGAGCCGCTGGCGTGCAACAAAGATCGCGGCCGAATTGCCGTCAGCGAGTTTCTCGAAGTACCAGGTTGGCCCGGCGTCTGGGCGCTCGGCGATTGCGCCTCGATCCCCGATCCCAAAACCGGCCATGCTTATCCGCCCACGGCGCAGCACGCGCTGCGGCAAGGAAGGATCCTTGGGCAGAATATCGCCGCGACGCTTAAAGGCGGAGCCAAAAAGCCTTTCGTCTTTACAACCCTAGGCCAGCTGGCCGCCATCGGCCGCCGCAGCGGCGTCGCGAAAATCCTCGGATTCAAATTCTCCGGCTTTGTTGCCTGGTGGCTATGGCGCACGATCTATTTGAGTAAACTGCCGCGCATTGAAAAGAAGCTCAGAGTGACTTTGGACTGGACGCTGGATTTGATTTTCTCCAAAGACTTGGTGCAATTCATGCTGCTGCGGTCCAACGGCGTCTCCAACCTAGAAGCACAACCGGTGAGTGACAAAACGCCGCGAACCGCCACGCATACGGGTGTGGCCCTACACTGAGTGCGTTTCGATCGCACTCCGACTGTCTGTTATCCGTTATTCCCCGAAAATGGTGCTCAGGGGCAAACCTTCCGGCCGCAGCCGATGGGTCTTTGCCTCAATGGCCACCCTGTCAACCCCGTTCGCTGCTTATTCCAAGGGTCCGGGCCTGACAGAACTTCTACGGCTCCACGTCTGCGGCCTCCAGCCTCGCCCTTCGGTCCAGCTTTCATCGTCAACGATGAGCCTTAATGATAATGAACATTCCCGCGCCGAGTGGGAATCCAGTCTTCGTTCCTCGGCATTTGTCGGGACTCTTCTGATCGGAGGCGAATCTTTGAAAAGCCCCGTCGGTGATGCAGTCTTCCGCCGGCTCGATCATGAGCCGCAGTTATGAACCTTGCATCTTCTCACGCCTATAAGGCATCTAACTCATCGATAGAAAAGGCAGTCTCGGGGGCAAAAAAATGGCCAGCAATAACCATTATGACGTCATGATCATCGGCAGCGGCGCCGGTGGCGGCACGCTCGCCTATAAGCTTGCCGCAACGGGCAAGAAGATTCTGCTTATTGAACGCGGCGGCTATGTGCCCAGAGAAAAGGACAACTGGAACCCGCGGGCGGTAAACCTCGAGGGAAAGTACCAGACGAAAGAGGTCTGGCACGACAAAGACGGCAAAGAACTTCATCCCCACACCAACTACTATGTCGGCGGCAATACTAAATTCTACGGCGCGGCGCTGTTCCGCCTGCGGCAAGAAGATTTTGGCGAGATACGGCATCACGGCGGCGTATCACCGGCTTGGCCGATCTCCTACGACGAGTTGGAACCGTTCTACATGGAAGCCGAGCGCCTCTACCAGGTGCACGGCAACCGCGGCGAAGATCCCACGGAGCCGCCAAGGAGCGGCGCCTACCCTCATCCGGCCGTCAGCCACGAGTCGCGCATCCAACAGCTAGCCGATGATTTCACGCGGCTGGGATTGCGGCCTTTTCATACGCCGCTGGGCGTTATGCTGAACGAAAAAGATCCCCACGCGAGCGCCTGCATCCGTTGCGGAACCTGTGATGGTTTTCCTTGCCTCATGGAAGCCAAATCGGACGCCCAAGTTTGCGCCGTCGACCCCGCGCTTCAGCACTCCAACGTCACACTGAAAACTGACGCTTACGTCGAACGGCTCGAAACCAGCCCGTCCGGAAGGGAAATCAGCAAAGTGATGGTTAAGTATAACGGCGCTCGCGAGGAATACAGTGCCGACATCGTCGCCGTCTCGTGCGGCGCGATTAACTCGTCTGCCTTGTTGCTCCGTTCGGCCAACGACAAACATCCCCGGGGCTTAGCCAACAGCTCCGATGTTGTGGGCCGCCATTACATGGGCCACATCAACTCTGTATTGATGGCGCTGTCGAAATGTCCAAACCCGACCATCTTTCAGAAATCGCTCTCCGTCAACGATTTCTATTTCGGTACAAACGAATGGAATTACCCTATGGGTCACATCTCCTTCGTGGGCAAGCTCGACGGCGAGACGCTGAAGGCCGGCGCTCCTGCCTTCACGCCGGGCTGGACGCTCGACACCATGGCGAGACACTCGTTGGACTTCTGGCTTACCTCGGAGGACTTGCCCGATCCAAACAATCGCGTGACGCTCGATCCCGGCGGCGGAATCGTCCTTAGCTATCAGCTCAATAACGAAGAAGGCCACAAGCGTTTGATCGCCAAGCTGAAGGAGCTGATGAAGCAGCAGGGCAGGTGCAAAATCCATGGTCACGAATGTCACGAGGGCCTGTTCGCCCGCAATCTCTATGTCGGTCAGCGGATTCCCCTGGCGGGCGTGGCGCATCAGGTGGGCACGGTTCGCTTCGGCAGTGATCCTCGAAGCAGCGCGCTGGATGCCAATTGCAAGGCGCACGATCTGGACAATCTCTACGTCGTCGATGGCAGTTTTTTCTGCTCCAGCGGCGCGGTGAATCCGGCGCTAACGATCATGGCCAACGCGCTGAGAGTGGGAGAGCATTTGATTGAAAGGATGAGGTAGAAAGGCGGAGGGATGAAAGGGAAAGAGAAAATTCAAAAGGAAAAATCAAAAAGCCATCCGCCGAAAGGTTCTCTCTTTGGTTTGTCCCTATTATTTTTGACTTTTTACTTTTCAATTTTTAATTGGCCTGCGTTCGCGCAGCTAGCGCGGTCTGTGGAGGCCGTTGGCATGACGGTCTCGGATGTGGACCGTTCGGTGGATTTTTTTTCTAAAGTTCTGTCATTCGAGAAAGTCTCGGAAGTCGAAGTGGCGGGGAGCGAGTACGAACAGCTCCAAGGTGTCTTTGGCGCACGCATGAGAATTGTGCGGATGAAGCTCGGCGATGAGCTCGTCGAGCTGACGGAGTATCTCGCGCCGCAGGGACGGCCGATTCCCGTCGACTCTCGCAGCAACGACCGTTGGTTCCAGCATATCGCTATCGTCGTGAGCGACATGGACAAAGCCTATCAGCATCTTCGCGTCCACAAAGTCAAGCATGCCTCCACCGGCCCACAGACGATTCCACCGTCCAACAAAGCCGCCGCCGGCATTCGCGCCTTCTACTTCAAGGATCCGGACGGCCATAATCTGGAGATCATCTATTTTCCTCCCGGCAAAGGCGACGTGCGCTGGCAGAAAGCGCAGGATAGACTCTTTCTCGGCATCGACCATACTGCCATTGTAGTCTCGGACACCCAGCGCAGTTTAAAATTCTACCGCGATCTTCTCGGGTTGAGGCTGGCGGGCGAAAGCATCAACCACGGCACCGAGCAGGAACACCTGAACAACGTCGCTGGGGCACGCTTGCACATTAGCGGGCTTCGGGCAGAGACCGGACCTGGAATAGAGTTCCTCAATTATCTGGCGCCCAGGGACGGCAGGCCGGCACCCGCCGATACTCGCGCCAACGATCTCTGGCATTGGCACACAACGCTCCCGACAAAAAAGCTGGCCATGGCCGCGGCTAGGATTCCCGCCGCGAAAGGGCGACTCATCTCACCCGGACCGGCGGAAATCCCTGATAAGAGCCTTGGATTCACGAAAGGCTTTTT
>DASQUN010000048.1:0-8004 GCA_035641275.1 Candidatus Udaeobacter sp.
GGACTGATCGAAGGGATCGAGAGCCCGAATCATTCATTCGTTCTTGGAGTGCAGTGGCATCCTGAGGCTTTGGCGTCCCGTTACGCCCACCAACGTCGAATCTTTTCCTTCTTCGTCGGGATTTGCCGTGGCAAACATCGCGTCACCTAGCAGGTTGCTGAAAAAGGTTAGGAATGCTTCGACAAGCTCAGCATGAACGGACAATACTCAATCATTTCAGCCACTCTCCGCTCGTCCTGAGCCCGTCGAAGGACTCCGAGAGTGTTTTTCAGCAATCTGCTAGAGGTGTTCCATCCGGCCAACGTAGCTTCGACTTATACGCTGTTGACATGCTGCATATTGAACCCTGAGCGTTATCTTCAAGTAATTTTGTTCTCCGGCACCGAGACGTTGAATTCTCGCCACGCCTGAGGCAAACAGGGTGTGTCGCCTAACCAAATCAGAAAAAGGGGAACCCATGGCAAATCAAATCGGCGTAGACATGCCGAACAAAGAACAGGTGGAGAAAGAGCTCTATCCCGGCAGAGGGCTGCCTGGCGGCGGGCAATTGGAAATCCGGATGGAAGTCTCCGCGGATCATCCAGATCCCGACATTCGTGATGTGGCCCGGCGGGTAAAGTTTTTTAATTTGGAGAGCTGGCATTCCGAATGGATCCGCGTCGCGCACAAAAATGAGGAGCTGGCTGCCGGTTTCGAACGCGAACAACGGAAAGTCACCGCCCACGAATTCTATAGACGGGCAGCCGACTTCTATCGTCGCGCGTTTGTGTACATGCCGGATACCGATCCACGCATGCTGCCGACCTACAGAAAATTGAAAGAGACGTTCGACAGAGCCTGGACTCTTGTTCCGGGTCCTTTCGAACGAGTGCAGATTCCCTACGAAGGCCACCTGCTCGACGCGCTTTTCTATCCCGCACGGGGCAAAGCCGCAAGTCGTCTTCCGGTTGTCTACAACTACGGCGGCGCCGATGGTATTTTGCTCCGCGGCGAAGACGGTGGAGCGAGCCAGTATGTGCGGCGCGGAATGTCTTTCATCGATGTTGACGGTCCGGGTCACGGCGCAACGTTACGAGAGAAGAAGCTTTACGCGCCGCCCGATTCGGAACGAGTGGCAAAGGCCGTGATTGATTACTTGGTCACTCGATCCGACGTTGATCCCGACAGAATCGGCCTTCATGGCTCCAGCATGGGCGGTTATTCGGGGCCGCGCTGTGCGACGGCGGAAAAACGGATTCAAGCCGTGGCCGTATGGAGCGGCGCCTACAGCCTCGTCGACGATATTTTCGACTATTACCCGCCTATTCAGGATCGATTGCGCTGGCTTATGGGAGCCAAAGATCTCAAGGAAGCGCGAGAGAAGATCAAGGAATTCACGTTGGAAGGAAGAGCACAACTGATCGAATGCCCGCTGCTCGTCGGTTACAGCCATGACGATCGCGTCATGGACCCTCGGGGCGCGCTCAGGCTCTACGAAAAATCGGTCAACTCACGCAAGCGGGAAATGCTTGACGGCGTCGGTCACGGTGAGAAACGCTTCGACCGGCGAACCTATATCGCCGATTGGTTCATGAAACAGCTCGGAGCCGAATAACTGGGCTAGGGTCCGGTACCGAAAGATTCTTCGCTTCCATGTAACTCCGCTCATGGGCACCCAAAGCAGGTGGAACCTGGAGAAGCGACCGTATATCCCGGGCTACTCAGTCGAAGGCGGATCGCGGTCAAGGCGGCTCATTGCAGCCTTGAGACTCGAGCGCATTCGTTCGAACGACAAGGCCAAGTCTGCGACTTCATCCCGAGAGTTAACAGCCGTAGGCGTATCCAGATCGCCGTTGCTCATTTGACGCGCAACTTCTGTCAAATGAAGGATCGGACGGCTCAAGCGGCTGACGAAAAAGAATACCATGACGATCCCGCCGACAAGGACCATTGCAATCCATGTGACGACTGGGAAAAGTGCCGCGTGAATCTGCTTGTCAACAGAGTCCTTGCGAATGCCCACATGGGCGGCGCCCATCTCGCCGTCCACAATCGGCACCCGAACGTCGTAGATGGCTTCCCCTCGAAGGCTCACCCTTCTCCAGTCTGCGGTTCGAAACGCATCAGTGGCCAACATTTCCTGTAGCTCTATGGGGAAGCTTCCTAGGCGGTCCATGATAACCCTCCCTTTACCATCCTCGACAAAAACGTAGGCTACCCCGTCGAGCCGACCATATTTCATAAGCAAAGCATGCAGCGCAAGCGGATCTTTTTTCGTGAGGTGCCTGGCCGCTCCGTCACTCACGTCTTTGGCGGTCTCGACCGCCCGCGTTTTCACCTGCGCCTGGATGACTGTGGTGACCAGTCGGTAGACCGTTCCAAGAATGAGCAGGCCGATCAAAAACAGTATCGCTGCAAGCGTTCCACCCATTTTCCAGGTCAACCCGAGCCTGCGTGGTGTAGATTTGAACAGTGACGCCGCCAAAAGTGCCGCCGCGCGCCGGGCCTTTTCCTTCCACAACCAAAACATTTGGTGCAGCGACTCTAACTCCGCTCGACTGCGCGAGAATTCCCCAACCTTGACCAGAGAAAAGCCTGCCATAAAAAGTCCAAACAGTGCGAGCACGCCGAAGAATACCATGGTGCCATCAATGCTGTAGAGAAATAAGCCAAGCTGCTGCGGCACACGAGAGGATTGTCCGTGCGAGACTTGCCAGCCAAAATAGCCTTGTCCGAGAAGCCTTTCTCCGAGAATAGCCCAAGTATCGGGAAAGAGTCCAAGCATGACGAACCCGACTATTGCGAAGACAAGCAAAAACAACAGCATTAGACCCATACTCTAGAATCCCATGTCTCGCCTGGGTGCGAATCGGACTGTGACTGAGGATGGGCAGGCTTCTCCGAGCCGTTTGGGGCCGACCAAGACTGCCTAAAGCAGGAGTCGGGTTGAGCCGGATTACAGAGCGGTCTTCTCATCCGAGGGTGATTCGCGTCCCACACGCCGGTTAGAATTACTCGAAACTAGGCGACTCCGTCAAGAGTTTCGCTGGACTATTGCGGTCCACCCTGCGTTAACCCGCGAAAGCTTGCCCCTTGGCTCGTGGCCGATACTCCGGTCGAGCCAGGCCGTTGTAAACCTAGCCGTGTGCGCCGCGCGCCTTCATTTGGCTGGATGAGACCGTTAAAGGATGATTCGGCAATGACCCGGTTAAACCGGGACGAAAATTTTGCGTCGTCGCTGCTTGTGACCGGTGTAACGTTGCCGTACAATCCAGCACTGAAAAAGGAGGATCTCGATAGTTGTACTACTTTGCCTATGGATCGAATATGAGTTGGCAACAAATGCATCGGCGCTGCCCGTCGTCGCAATTCGTCTGCGTTGGCCGCCTGCCGGACTTCCGTTTCGCCATCGCCCGTCATTCGCAGCTCCGCGGGTGCGGCACAGCCAATATTGTCCCAGAAAAGGGCAGCGAGGTTTGGGGCATCGTATACGATGTGAGCGATCAGGATTTGATACTGCTGGACAGCTTCGAAGACGGGTATCGGCGAGAGCACATTCTCGTTCATCCCTTCAACAACGGAAATCAACCGGTGAAATCTCTTGTCTATATTGCGCCAAGAGAAGATGCCCCACCTCCGCCGAATGGCGAGTATAAGCGCCTGATGCTCGAAGGCGCTCTCTATTGGCATTTGCCGGCCGCCTACTGCCTCATGCTAGAAAAAATCGTGGTCGTGGACCGCTAGAACGGTCACGATTCTTGAGCGATTTCTGAAGTGATAACCCTAGCCATTGTGTGGACACACTGATGTCTCCGGGATATGATCCATTCAATTCAAAGGGTCAAGTTTCTGTAGATAAGTATGACAGTAGACGCCAAACAATTGGCCGGGCGTGCCACTGAGCTGGCGCGCCACCCACGCACGCGGAAAATTGCCATTTGGTTCCTCTCCGTAATGGTCGCCATCGGCGTAATTCTCGGGTTAATTACGCCGCCCATTCTCCGCCACGTGTTATCCAAGCAACTCACGACCAACCTCCATCGTGACGTGTCGATCCAGCAGATTCGGATCAATCCCTACGCTTTGAGCGCAACGATCCGTGGTTTTCTAATGAAAGAGCGCCAGAGTTCAGCCACGGCAGTCTCCTTCGACGAGCTGTACCTGAATTTGGAAACGTGGTCGTTATTTCGCCTCGGTGCTGTCGTTAAGGAATTCCGTCTCACCAAGCCGTATATCAACCTCATCCGCAACGAGGACCGGACTTATAATTACCAGGACCTAATCAAAGAGTTTACGTCCGGCCCGCCACGACCGCCGGGACCCACGCCGCGTTTTGCGCTCAACAATATCGAAATCATCGATGGCAGGATCGACTTCGACGACCGGCCCGAGCAAACCAAACACACAATCTCGTCCATTCGCATAGGTGTACCGTTCATCTCCAGTTTGCCGTCGCAAGTGGACATCAGAGTCCAACCTTCTTTCTCTGCCAACGTTAACGGCTCACCTCTGGCGATCGGTGGCGAAGCCAAACCTTTCAAAGAATCGCGCGAAAGCACCATTCACTTGAACATCGACAAGTTGCAGATTGCCAAGTACCTGGAATATTCGCCGGTAGAACTCAATTTCAAAGTCCCTGCCGGTGCCATCGACGGCAGGCTGACTGCGACATTTAGGAGCGCCCAGGGCAAACCGTCGGTTCTTGCGATCACCGGCAATATGACGGTGCAAGACCTCGCTATGCAAGATAAGAATGAAGCGCCTTTGGTGAACTTACCTTCTCTGGAGCTAGTTATCGACGGGATCGAGGTGATAGCCGGCAAAGCAAATATCAAAACCGTAAAGGCGCAGGGGCTGGAAGTCCGCGTGAGCCGGAATAAAGAAGGGAAAATAAATCTCGCCAACCTGGTGGAGACTGCCGCGCCCGCAACACCGGCCGAGCCCAAAACGTCCGGCTCTCCGTTCGTCTACCAGATAGGCGAGATCTCGCTGGAAGGCGGCAAGCTTTTGTTCAGCGACGAGACGCCCGATAACGCCTATCGAACTCAGCTCAACAACGTCCGCATTCTGGTTAAGGAGCTGACGAACGAAGCGGAGAAAAAAGCCAGCGCGGAAATCTCCTTCGAGTCCGATAGCCAGGAAAAAGTCAACCACACCGGCTCATTGCAACTGACGCCCCTACTGATAGAAGGCAAGTTAACAGCCGAAGCTTTACGACCCGGCGGTTTCCGCTCTTATTATCAGAGTACCCTCGCGCCGGAGATTCAAGAAGGCTTCCTGGATCTCGCGACCGCCTATTCCATTGAGAAAAAGAACGACCGGACCGAGATTAAGTTCGCCGAACTGAACGCCACCCTGCGCAGCCTTCGGCTGCAGGAAGCCAAGCAGCGCGAGCCGCTCTGGCGCTTGCCTTCCCTGGCGGTAAAAGACGCGTCCGTCGATCTCACCAACAAAGCTATCGCCATCGGCAGTATCGAGGGCCGGGAGGGAAGTGGTTTCGTGCTGCGGAATCAGGATGGCAGCCTGAACTACGCACATCTCATCAAAACAAAACAGTCTTCGGAGTCCGGGGCTCAAGAGCCAAAAAAGAAACCAGAACCTGCCAAGAAAGAAGAACCGGGCTGGAAAATCGAGGCGGCACGGATCGCGCTCGAGCGTTTCAAGATCAACTTCGAGGATCGCGGCAACAAAACACCGTCCAAGATCAATCTATCGGAACTTTCCCTGCGCGCTGAAAAATTCACCAACGCCCCGAACCAGCGCGCCAAGACCACTCTTCAAACGAGAATCAACAACAACGGACTGCTTAGATTGACAGGCTCCGCGGGCGCCAATCCGGCGCGCGCCGACTTCACCGTGGAATCCCGTGATATCGACCTCGCCGCGTTTCAGCCATACTTGGAAGACCGGGTCAACTTCGTTTTGACCGGCGGCCGGTTAGGGACCAAAGGCAGGCTTCGCTTTGACGGCAGCGGTTCAGGTCCGGCAAAAGTCAGCTATCAGGGAGCCGCGCAGGTCGCCGAGTTCGCCACCGCCGAAAAAGACGGCGTCGCGGACCTGCTCAAATGGAAGTCGCTCGCCCTCGACGGACTTCAGTTTGCCTCGGCGCCGATGAACCTACGAATAGATGAAATCACTCTGGCGGGGTTTTATTCTCACCTTGTGCTGGGGGCTGATGGCAAATTCAACTTACAGAAATTGACGGTTGACTCTAAAGACAATAAACCGGAACCGACCGACAAAGCAGGGAGCGCAGAGAAAGCTTCGGAGCCAGCCGAGTCGGCGGCACCGGCCGAAAGGCCGGTCACGATCGGCAAAATCAATCTTAAAGACGGCGAGATTGCTTTCGAGGATTTCTTCATCAAACCGAATTATTCCGCGCATCTCAATTCCGTCCAGGGAGCTATTTCTGAGCTCAAGCCGGAAACGCCCGGCGATCTCGTGCTCGACGCCAAGCTTGACGATGCCGCGCCCGTGGATGTTCGCGGTAAAATCAACCCACTGGCAAAAGACCTCTATTTAGATATCGCGGCCAATGCCAAAGAAATCGAGCTCAGCCGTTTCACACCCTATTCCGTGAAGTACATCGGCTATGGAATTCAGGGCGGCAAGCTTTCTTTCAACGTCAAGTACAAGGTCGAGAATCGAAAGCTGACGGCCGAGAATCAAATCATTTTGAACCAGCTCATCTTCGGAGAAAGAGTCGAGAGTCCGACCGCGATCAAAGCGCCCGTCTTGCTCGCCGTCGCCCTGCTCAAGGATCGAAACGGTGTCATCGACGTCAACCTGCCGATTGGTGGATCACTCGACGACCCCGAGTTCAGCGTCGGTGGCATCGTGCTCAGGCTTTTCCTCAATATTATTACCCGGGCGGTGACCGCCCCGTTTACCTTGATCGGATCGCTTTTCGGCGGCGGTAGCAGCACCAGCGGTGAAGAACTGAGCTATATCGAATTCGACTATGGGCGGGCGACGCTTTCGCAGGCCGCCGAAGCGAAGACTAAAACCCTGGCGACGGCGATGAACAACCGGCCGGCGTTGAAGCTCGAAATAAGTGGCCGGGCGGATCCGGTCAATGATTTGGAAGGCCTAAAAAAGGTCAGCCTCGAAAGAAAAATGAAAGCGCAAAAATTCAAGGAACTGACCAGACAGGGGGGCGCACCGAAATCGGTAGATGACGTTTCGATCGGCAAGGAAGAATACGAAAGGCTTCTTAAAGCAGCCTATGGCGCGGAAGACTTCCCCAAGCCGCGCAACGTTGTCGGATTAGCCAAAGACCTTCCCGTGCCTGAAATGGAAAGCCTTATGCTCAAATACGCCAAGGTTAGTGACGACGAAGTGCGTGAACTCGCTAACCGGCGTGCTCAGGTGGTCAGAGATCGCCTGCTGGCTACGGGTCAGGTGACCCCTGATCGGCTATCCATCGGCGCGGTGAAACAAGACCCCACCGAAGAGAAAGAAAAAGCTAAGGCCAAAGCTAGCCGAGTTGACTTCACCCTCAAATAAGATTTGTTCGGCCGCAGCTTACTCGCACCAACCCATACTCGGCGCGATGTTGTGGAAACTACGGATTCTGATATAAATTCGCCATTAAAGCAGGAGGCAATTCATGAGCCAACCTAAAAAGTCCATGAATCCGAAGGTCACGATAATTGCCAGTAAAGGGGCCAACCAAGCCATCAACTACTTACTAGAAGACCGCGATGAGCTGGAATGGCTCGTCGCTATCGGCCGCAACCGTAAAGGAGATATTTTCTTTTACGATACCGGGGGAGACATCATTCAAGACCTAGGCGCCTTAGAATATATCAAAGAGCGAATCATTAGAGACTACTTTGGGGAATCAGACGAATAGGCTTAACCATGCGCCAAACCGGCATCGCTCACCTTCCATTGCATGGCGGCAAAGCGCCCGCCTGGCTGTTTCAAAGGATGATCAGACTGGGCCGGGAAATCGTTCGGCTCATCGTCGAAGACCACGGTCCTGAAGAACTTCTAACACGAATCTCAGACCCGCACTGGTTC
>DASQUN010000049.1:0-3813 GCA_035641275.1 Candidatus Udaeobacter sp.
ATCGCCAAGAGCACCGCTAGCAACCGACAAATTCTCGACCTGACCATCGCAGGGGAATTTCCTATCTCGCTCCATATCTTTAACCATCATGCATACATCAGCAAAACAGCGGGCGCGCCGGTGGATTGGTATGCCATCGAGCCGGTAACGGCTACGATCCAAACTATTGGGTTGGCAAAAAATACGCCCCATCCTCACGCGGCAATGCTGTTACTGGGCTTTGTCTTGTCGGAGAAAGGGCAAAAGGTTTTTCAACAATCCAACTACTTGCCGGCGCATCCGAAGGTGCCTGCGAAGCAGGTGGATCTAAAGCCGGGTGGGGGGCGATTTAGCAAAGTACTGTACATGACCCCGGATCTGCAATTCGACAAGGGCAACGAATGGGTTGACTATTTCCAGAACCAATTTCTCAAGCAATGAGCCGGTGGGGCCGGCGACAGGGATGAGGAACTTTCGATTTGCCGGCATGGAACAGAAAATTCAGACTTCAAGCACTCGGGGATCATTGATGAGGGGAGCTTGCCGGATAGTCGCGGCGGCATTCGCTGCGGCTTTTCAAATCCAGGTGTCGTGGGCGGCTTCAGTAGCAGATGTCGCCTTGATGAAATCCGCCGACCGCCAAAAACTTCTCGTCGAAGGCGCCAAAAAAGAAAGCAAAGTCTCCTTCTACACCGGACTGATTGTCGATCAAGTCGTACGCCCGCTCAAAGAAGGTTTTGAAAAGGAGTATCCCTTCCTCCAGGTTGATTTTTTCCGCGGCAATTCGGAGAACATCGCACGAAGGGTGCTCACCGAGTACCAGGCCAAGCGATATGACGTCGATGTCATCAGCGGCAGCGCGGCTACCAGCATGGTGCAACGGGCAGGATTGATGCAGCGATTTTATTCTCCTCATCTGGCCGAGTATCCGGCCGAACTGAAAGATTCTAAAGGTTTCTGTGGTAGCACCAACGTCTATTTCATGACCCTTGGTTACAATACCCGCAATGTTAAGGCGCATGAGCTGCCAAAGACCTACGAAGATCTGCTGAACCCGCGTTGGAAAGGACAGATGATGTGGTCAACCAGCCGCGGTTCCGGCGCGCCCCAGTTCATCGGCAACATTTTTCTCACGATGGGACAGGAACCCGGGAAGGCGTACCTGCAAAAGCTAAGGGGTCAAAATATCGCCAAAAGCACCGCCAGCGCCAGACAGATTCTCGACCTGGTGATCGCCGGCGAATATCCGCTGGCGGTACAGATCTTTAATCATCATGCTTACATCAGCAAAGCAGCCGGGGCACCGGTGGAGTGGCAGCCACTCGAACCGGTGACGGCGACCATAAACACGATCGGCTTGGCGAAGAATTCGCCTCGTCCACATGCGGCCATGTTGTTTCTCGACTTTCTGCTATCGAAAAAAGGACAGAAGATCGTTCAGGTGTCGAATTATCTCCCCTCGCATCCGGAGATCCCCGCGCTCCAGGCGGACCTCAAACCCGGCGGTGGCAGATTCAAAAAGGCCAATTACATCAACCCGGAGGTTCTCTACGATCAGGGCAATGAATGGGTCGACTATTTCCAAAGCCAATTCCTTAAATAATGGCGGGCCAGCCCCGTGGTTAAACAACCGTCATCCGAGAGTTTGCCGTTAAAATCCCACCCCGCGCCGCAGGCGCGTCGAATCTTCGGCCTGAGTCTATCTATCCGCTTCGAGGCGGAAACCTGGGTGCTGGTCGTGGTCTCCGTCCTGACGGCTTATCTTGTCCTGCCGCCCCTCTATTCGGTCATCCAAACCAGTCTTTTTACGACGAAGCTCACCGGGGAACTGGATGAGTTCACCTTGAGCTACTACCAGGCCATGTTTCGAGAACTGCAGGTACTCGAGCCGTTTTTGAACACCGTCTATTTCTCCGTTGGCAGCGCGTTGCTGGCAACCCTCCTGGGCGGCCTGGTTGCTTGGATCGTAACGCGCACTGACTCGCCGCTGCGCGGCTTGGGATATTTCACCGCTTTTGCCTCCTTCGGCACGCCGTTTATTTTGTACACCATCGGCTGGCTACTTATTCTGGGCAAAGCCGGGCCGGTGAACAGTTGGCTGCGCGTATTTCTCGCTCAAAGCGGTCCAGTCGTCAATGTCTATTCGATGTGGGGGATGGTATTCGTCGAAGCGCTGCTCTGGTCGCCCTTTGTGTTTCTCCTGCTCGCCGCCTCGTTTCGTTCCATGGACCCGTCTTTGGAAGAAGCCTCCGCCGTCTGCGGCGCGCGCGTCTGGCAGACGCTCAGGCGGATCTCCCTGCGGCTCATGCTGCCGGCATTTTTCTCCGTCTTGCTGTTGATCTTCATTCGCGCCTTCGAGTCATTTGAAATTCCGGCCCTGGTCGGGCTGCCGGGCGATATTCGCGTTCTGACGACGTCGATTCTTCTCGACGCCCAACGGATGCCGCCAACCTACGGCAGGGCCGGGGCCTTTTCCGTGCTTTTGATGTTGGTCGTGGCCTGTACGCTCTATTTTTATTTCCGAATGACGCGGGAAGCCGCGCGATTCCATACCATCACCGGCAAAGGCTATCGGCCCGCCTTGATACAACTCGGCGGTTGGCGCTATGTGACGGCGGCGGGCTTGTTGCTCTATGCTTTTGTGCTTTTGGTATTGCCGTTTCTCATCGTCCTCTGGGCCTCGCTTCTCCCGTTCTACATTCAGCCGTCTTTGGAAGCGATATCCAAGTTCACGCTGAAGAACTACGTGACGGCAATCCATTTCCCGAAAATTATCGACTCCATCAAGAACAGCGTCTTGCTCGGTCTCGGCAGCGCCAGCGCCGTGATGGTGCTGACGACCTTGGCTTCGTGGATCTTGGTACGCACCAAGCTGCGCGGCCGCTGGCTGCTCGATCTGCTGACGACGTTGCCGCTGTTGTTTCCCGGCATCGTGATGGGCTTGGCGATCATGCGATTTTATCTGCTCGTGCCGATTCCCATCTACGGCACGTTGTGGATCCTCCTCGCGGCGTTTGTCACACGTTACGTTCCCTACGGCATCCGCTACACCCATGCCGGTCTGCTGCAGCTGCACCGGGAATTGGAAGAAGCGGCTTATGCTTCGGGGGCTTCATGGTTGAATGCCATGCGGCGTATTACGATGCCTTTGCTGACCCCGTCTTTTTTGGGCGGGTGGGTTTTTATCTTTCTGCTCTCCGCCAAGGAACTGTCCATGTCGATCCTGTTGGTCAGTCCGCAAACGCCGGTGGTTTCCGTCGCGATCTTTGAGCTCTGGGAGAACGGCCAAGTCGGAGAATTGGCCGCCTTCGGCGTGATCTGGACGACGATTCTTGTTTCTATCGCGGTCGCTTACTACGTTTTTGCGCGCCGCTACGGCGTTCAACAAGGTTAGTCTCGTGAGGTGACTTTTGTGACGGAACCCAGAGATCCGACTCCGCTTCCAGCTTTACGGGGTGGAGTCATGAAACATCCCGGACGAATCCCAATCACAGCGGCGCTGATCATCATTGTTATCGGAACGACGCTTGCCGTAGAGGCGCAGCTTCAGAAATTATCATACCCGACGCCCAGAAAGTCCGACGTGGTGGACGAGTACTTCGGTACGAAAGTCGCTGATCCCTATCGCTGGATGGAGGATCTCGATTCACACGAATTGGCCGAATGGGTGGCCGCCGAGAACAAATTGACCTTCAATTACCTTGAGCGCCTGCCGCTGCGGCAGCATTTTCGGCAGCGAATCACCGAACTATGGAATTATCCGAGGACGACCATCCCGGTCCGCGAAGGCGGGCGTTTCTTTTACCGCAAGAACAGTGGCCTCCAGCGTCAGTC
>DASQUN010000050.1:0-4171 GCA_035641275.1 Candidatus Udaeobacter sp.
TTGCCCGCGGGCTTGGCTTGCTGGGCGTATTCTGTCGTGACGTTGGCGCCGGTTCTGGGAATTGTTTCTATCGGGCCGCAGCTGGTGGCGGAGCGGTACAGTTATTTATCTTGCCTCAGTTGGGCAGTATTAGCTGGAGGGATGTTTTTCCATATCTTGCAGCAGCCGGTTCAACAACAGGCTCGCATGAGGTCCGGTTTAATCGCTATTAGTGCAGCCATCATCATATTGATGGTGTTTACTTTCTTAACCTGGAAGCAGACCGCGATTTGGCAAAACACCGCAACGCTTTGGAGTCATGTCCTCAAGTTGGATCCAAATTCAAGTATTGCGCACTACAACCTCGGCAGGTTTTTGGCAAAGCAGGGAAAGCACGCGGCGGCGATTTCACATTACCGAGAGGCTATAACTATCCGACCCGACGACGCCGACGCGCATAACAATCTCGGTCTTTTGCTGGCAATGCGAGGAGACATTAAAGATTCGTTGGAGGAATTTCAAAAGGCCGTCCAGATTGATCCCAACTATGCAAAAGCCTTCTTTAATCTGGGAAGGGTGTATGCACGTGAGGGCGAGTTTGAAAAAGCGGCGCAAAACTACCGACAAGCCGCGAAGCTTAACCCAGATGAAATTGAAATTCTGTCAGGGCTTGCCGATGCGCTGGTACGACAGGGGCAATTGGTTGAAGCGGTTGTTTATCTACAAAAGCTTGTCACGCTGAAGCCGGAACTGGCCGACGCACACGTAAAGTTGGCGCGTGCGCTCGCGGCACAGGGCAAGAAGACTGAGGCAGAAAAACATTATCAGGAAGCACTGCGACTCTTAAAATCACCGAAGCAGATTCAGCCGCTGCCGTGATAACGGATGAGAAGAAGTGGCGAGCAAGGAAATGATCATAGGATGGACGCACTAAGATGTTAACGGCCGCCCTTGTCTTGGGAGCGCGACTGTAACAGCCGTACAGCTTCTTGGTATTCCTGAACCGCTTCATTTCTTTTCCCCTGACGCGCAAGAGTGCGCGCCAAGTTTTCGTGGATTTCTGGCACGCCCGGCTGAATCCGCAGGGCCTGCTGAAAGTTCAGGACTGCATCATCGAGGCGATCTTGTTGTGCGTAGACCTTGCCTAGATTGAAGTACGCCTGAGCATAGTTGGGATTCACTCGTAAGGCTTGGCGAAATCGCACTGTGGCTTGGTCCAAGCTGCCCTCACTTAGGAGCAAAAGTCCTAAATTGTTGTAGACATCAGCATCTCGAGGGTCGATCTCTAAGGCGCGGCGGTAGTGAACCATTGCCTCTGCCTTATCTCCTCGCTTGGCAAGTGCGCGTCCTAGGTTGTAGTGTGTCATGGCTAACTCTGGATTCGTTTGCAGCGCTTTGCGAAAGTGTCCAATTGCATCATCCAATTCGCCTCTGTCGGCTAGGATGTTACCTATGGTATTGTGAGCATTAACGAACGCTGGATCAATCTGTAAGGCGCGGCGTAGATGATCGATGGCCTCCTGGTGCGAGCCCTGCCGCGCGAGAAAAATTCCGAGGTTTGTATGGGCCTCGACGAACGCGGGATCAATATCCACCGCTCTGCGAAATTCGTTGATCGCTTCTCCCAACGCGCCTCGCTCGGCGAGGACAAGGCCCAAATTGTTATGAGCAAAACTCGATTTTTCTTCAAGAGCCAGAGCATGTCGCCAGAGCCCCTCGGAGTTATGCCAGATCCGGATTTGATTCCAAGTCAAAGTACCTAGCGCAATTAGGAGCAATGCAGCAAAGAATTGTGTCAAGATTAAGGTTCGCAAGCCGAGACGGTTGCTAAGCCAAAGTTGCCAGCAATAATATAAACCAGCCCCTACCAATACGGCCCAGCCGAGGGACGGGAGGTAACTGAAGCGATCTGCGGCGCGATAGGGTCCAAAGGCAACGATGCCACTAACCGGTATAAGTAATATCACGTAAAAAACCCAAGCAGCTAGACCGGCGGGCCAACGGCGCCTGGCAACAAAAAAACCTGCAGTTAGTGAAAGGACTAAAGCGCCACTCAATAGCACAGGCAATTTCCAAAAACCGGTGAAAGGATGCAATGGGTAGAGTGGAGATAGCGCAGTCGGGATCAGTGTTTTCCATGGGTAAAATATTAAACTATACAGCACCTGGGCAAATCTGGGCAGCAGACCATATTCTGTTATCGGATATATGCTTCCCACCTCCTGCTTTTCTAACATTGCCCTGACGCCGGCAGCCAGAGCTAAGAGTAAAAATGGTATCTTCTCCCACCATACCTGACGAACTTGCGGGCCGAACCATCTGCCATGACCACCTCCGAACCGTCTCAAGGGATAAATATCCAAAACCAAAAGAGCGAAAGGGAGAGTAAGCGCCGCCTCTTTACCCAGAAGAGACATTGCATAAAGAATCCAGGCCGCGCTGATCCATCCGCAGCGAGACAAGCCGGGCGACGCAGTCTCAGCGGCCCTTAGGTAACAAAGCAGAGTCAAAATAAAGAAAAAGCCAGCAATGGCTATTTCCCGGCCCAATGTCCAAGCTACCGCCTCGACCTGTAAGGGATGGAGAGAAAAGAAAAGAGCAGAGAAACTCGCTGCCAGCCGGATTGGCAGGTTCGGTAAAATATTAGAAGTTCCTAGACCAAGGCTAAGCAGCCGCAGGCTGAGAAAATAAAAGAGCGCGGCGTTGGCGGTATGAACCAGTAAACTGGTCAAATGATATCCGCTCGGGTTCATACCCCAAAGCACATAATCCATGCCATAAGTCACCCAGTTCAAGGGCATGCAAGAACCATGGAAGCAGGTAGTAAACATCCAGCGAAGCTGCTCCCAGCCCAGTCCTTTGTAATGGTGATTTTCGAGCAGATGCGAGTCGTCATCCCAGTTGACAAAACCATTTTGCAACGTAGGAACAAAAACAGTGAAGGTAATGAGGGCGATTAATGGAGGGATGAGCCTATGGACAAGCAGCGGGCGGGCCGCAGTAATCGCTGAATAGACCGGAGCACCTTCGGTTTGCGCCGCGCGCTCCAACTTAATTCTTTGCTTGGACTTCGCATCAATCGACAAATTTGTCATCGTCTATGCTCTGTAGGCTCAAGCCTGACCTATGGACGAATCATTCGAATATCGTTGCACAGCAACAAAGTGTTCCGGTCCGCCCAACTTCTTCTGAGCAGAGGGAAGCAGATTAGCATGGCTCTAAGCGTCGTCGCCAGCTAAACCCTACTACTAAGAATCTGGCTCCTGAGCCCACTGTAAAATATTGATCCGATCAATTGACTAGTTCTGACGGAAAAATGCTTCGACTGAGCTCAGCACGGATGAAGAGCATTCAAATTTCGAGAGGTCCCCCGTTCACCCTGAGCGCGGTCGAAAGGTGAACGGGCTTTTTTTTTGGCGCGCGAACTCACTAACTTGAATTTCATGCAGCGATATTAAGATACGAGGATAAAGATCCTGTAAAATGGTTGTCGAGAGGATGCTGCGATGTCCTTCAAAGCGTTCTTGAAAGTAAGCCCGCTGAGGTGGGTCCTTTGCCGCCTGGCACTCTGGCGGGTGCAAGAGAAACTGGCGGAGATCGGTTCCTATCTGAACTCGGCCGATCGTGTCCTAGATGTGGGGGCCGGGAACTGTATTCTCTGTCAAGAACTCCGTCGGCGTGGCCACGAGGTCGTTCCAGTTGACCTCAAAAACCTCAGCTTTGTGGACGAAATTGTGCCTGTCACTTACGATGGCACGACACTTCCCTTCGGCAACGATAGTTTCGACATGGCCCTGCTCATCACAGTGTTACACCATACTCCAGATCCGGACGCTGTTCTCACGGAGGTGAGGAGAGTAGCGAGACGCATCATTGTCATCGAAGAAATATATGAAAATTTGTTCGAAAAGTATTTTACCTATGTGATAGACAGCCTGTTCAACCTTGAGTTTTTCAGTCATCCGCGCTCGAACCGGACCGACGCGGAGTGGAGGGAAGCCTTCCAGCGCCTCCGCTTGGATGTCAGCGCAGCAGTCTACTCGCGCTCGCTAGGTTTTTTGAGGCGAGTGACCTATGTCCTAGTGCGAGCATACGGTCGGTCCGAACCCGCAGTAGTCCGTTCGCCGTTACGGATACCCGATGCTAATCACTAAGGATGAGCGGCCTTAAAGAGTCGTTTTAATCTATTGTT
>DASQUN010000051.1:0-3221 GCA_035641275.1 Candidatus Udaeobacter sp.
GAGTGGTTGAATTCCCGTTTGCACGCACAAGAGGGCGGGCAACAGCAGTTCCACCTCGGCATGGCGGCCACCACCCAACTCTTTGCGCACCCTGATGGCATTGTTGTCGCGCAATTCGGCGTCCACAACGGCGTAAGCGAAGGGAAGCCCAAGCAGATTTGCGGCCGCAACGCCCACTTGTCCGCCAAGCGTGTCGCGCGACTGGGTTCCCGTCAATACGAGATCGAAATCAAGCTTCTTTAGGGCCGCGGCTAAGACCGTGCTAGCGACCCGCGGGTCATGGCTTTCACAGTCAACGCGAATCGCCCGGTCAGCGCCTTTCGCCAAGGCATAGTACAAGATATCGAGGGCTTTAATATTCCCGATAGAAATCGCTGTGATGCTGCCACCGTGGGCGCGCTTGAGCACAAGCGCTTCTTCCAGTGCATACTCGTCGCACTCGTTGATCGCCAAGAGTTGCCCCTGATACTGAAGCGATTTTCCATCAGCTCCAACTTTGAGATCCGTAACCAAGCCGGGCACGGCTTTGCAGCAGACGACGGTATTCATGAGAAATTACTCCTTGGCACCATAAACGTCCTTGAAGCTGTTTGCCTCTGTGCCTGCGCTCCTCCAAGCTCATCCCTGGATTGGCATAGTGTCATAGCTATTCCCCCGAAAATGGTGCTCAGGGCAAGCCTTCCGGCCGCAACCGATGGGTCTTTGCCAGCCTGCCACCCCGTTCGCTGCTTATTCCAAGGGTCCGGACCTGACAGAACTTATGCGGCTCTAAGTCTGCGGCCTCCAGCCTCGCCGTTCGGTCGAGCTTTCATCGTCAAGGTGATCGCAAATGATAATGAATATTCCTCGGAGCGTGAATAAAGCTTGCTAAGAATCTCCGTTCGGTTCTCCCAATCAAATGGCACGGAGGAGCATTGGAGTGCTGGAGGGTCTCAGTACTCCAATACTCCAGTCTTGCTATTGGCCGGCGGCATTGGTGCCGGCGATTTTTCCCGTTACCGCCCCGCGCAGAAGCCCTGACCCGCTCGGGTAATTGTAATAGAAAAAACCCGCGGTCAGCTCGCCCGCCGCATAGAGCCCTTGAATCGGGCGGTCAGATCGATTCAATACCTGGCAGTCGGCATTGATCTTTAGCCCACCATAGGTAAACGTTAGCCCACAGGTCGCGGCATAGGCCGTATAAGGAGGTGTATCAAGTTTTTGCGCCCAATTGCTTTTGGGTGGGTAGATGCCCTTGGTGGCCCGGCCGTCGCGGATGACCTCGTTAAAGGGGCGATCTTCGACCACGGCATTGTTGAACTCCTCGACGGTCTTCATCAAAGCGTTCGGATTAATCTCAAGCATCTCTGCCAACTCTCTGATCGAGTTGGCGATCACCGGCGTTGCGCCGTCGTAGAGATAGCGGCTGACCGCTTCCTTCAGCTTTTCATCGAAGATCTGGTACGCGATGCCTCCAGGCTGCTTGAGAATTTCAGCGCCGGTCTTGGCGTAGGTGTAGGAGTGGAAGTCTTCGCCCTCATCGACAAAGCGGCGCCCTTCGCTGTTCACCATGATGCCGATCGTCCATGCGTAGCGGTGGGTGCGATAGCGACGGTTGGCGGGATCGAGAAAGCCGCCCTCGTAGTCGCCGGCATCCGCGTCAATGGGCGTAGCGTGACCGCCGCTCCAGTGACCGAACGGTTGCGCGCCGATATCCAGAGCCATCTGAATGCCGTCGCCGGTGTTGTACTTGGTGCCGCGCACCTTGGCGAGATCCCACCCAGCGCCGAGGAATTGAGCACGCAGGGCAGGGTTTGCCGAGAAGCCGCCGCAGGCTAGTACCAGACCCTTGCAGGCGACTTCGCTGAATCCTTCGGGGTTTTCTACCACGAGGCCATAGACACGGCTGCTGTCATTAGTCAGGATGCGCGAGGCCGCAGTTTCAAAGCGGACCGGAATTCCTTTCGCCTGTAAGATACGATGCCACATCTCGACGAGGCCACCGCCGCCGTCCTTGGAGTGGATGAAGCTGCTGCCATGATGCCAGCGGAAGCGCCCTCCCTCCGGCTTCGCCGCGCTGTAAAGAATTTCCCACTGGATGCCCATTTCCCGCATCCATCTCACGGTGGGGTAAGATTGATTGACCAGCAACTCCGCTAGCTCCGGCACCGATTTGCCACGCGTAACGCGCATCAGATCAGCGTAAAACTCGTCTTTCGTATAGGGCGGGAGATCGATCTTCTCCCACTCGTTCTCGCTTACGTGGGGAAGGAGAGGTTTTTCGTCTGCAATCCCGTTGTGCACATGGCGAAACTGCGCGCCGTGGCTAAACCATGTGTTGCCTCCCTTTTTTCTTTCCGGAGCTTTTTCCAAGACCAGGACTTTTGCCCCGGCCTCGTGCGCCGCAACGGCGGCTGCCTGAGCGGCGTTCCCGAATCCAACAACGACGACATCGTAACTCTCTGTCTTCATGAATTCTCCTTCCGGCGCACTTGCTTCCTGGTTCGCATTGGCTGGTTGCAGCAATCCGTTGATCTACTCGACTTTGCTCAAGTCGCGCATGGCGTCTGCCATCGCTCCTATTCCTTTTGGCTCAAAAGTTCAACTTCCTTCTCTGTTCGACGGTGGACTTCAGATTGCAAATCGCAAACGGCAGAACTAAGATCCGCCATCCGAAATAGCAGCAGAGCGTCGAGGCGCCGCGGGAGAGTTGACTCAAGTGATCAGTGGCGAGAGCTAAGAGATAAGGAGAGGTGAACATGCCTGGCCGTAAGCTTCATAGTCATAAACGAAGTGGCAAGACCGCCTTTTGCTGGACGTTCCTAATGGCTATCGCTGGCTCTTCGTCATTGGCGTTGGCTCAAGGAGCCAAGCCATTCTATGAAGGAAAGACCATTCAGTTTCTCGTCTCGAGCGGGCCCGGCGCGACTACGGACATCAGCGCTCGCCTCGTCGCTCGCTACTTGGGCAAGCATATTCCAGGAAATCCCGGAATCATAGTGCAGAACATGCCAGGGGGCGGCGGCCTCGTCGGAGCCAACTACTTATACAACGTTGCTAAACCGGATGGACTCACGATTTTGGCGGTCAGCCGCGCGAACTATTTGGATCAAATGGTCGGGCGCCCTGAGGTCAAGGCTGATTTTCGCAAATTCAGTTGGATCGGCAGTTTCAACAAATCGCCTATGATGGTGGCGTGCCGGACCGATACGCCGTATAAGAGCGTCGCTGCGATGCGGGCG
>DASQUN010000052.1:0-16979 GCA_035641275.1 Candidatus Udaeobacter sp.
TTCCCAGACGAGGTTTTACTGGAACCGAGCAAGGGATAAATCCAGAGAGCGTCACGTTCTAAGGTAATTAGTCCGGCAGGCCGCAGGCCGGACCAAATTGTCCAGATCACTTACAGTCGTTGTCCATCATCTCAGCCTTTCATCCGGCTCACCCGCCATTTAGCTTTTGATCCGCGCGCTTTGCTTAACGAGCTCTTCAAAAAGTTGTTCGCCGTTTGGCTTCCGCACTCGATATTTGGTAGAAACGATACAGCTTAGCTTCGGGAGGTGCCGCCATGAGCCAGGCCTCGCGGCAAATTAAGGGCTATCATGCCCACATTTATTATGACCCCGAGAGCCGCGCGGCGGCGGCGCACGTGCGGCAAGGGCTCGCGGCTGGCTTCAAGGCGCAACTGGGTAGCTGGCATGACGAACCCGTGGGTCCTCATCTAAAAGCGATGTATCAGGTGGTCTTCGCGCCGGAAGAGTTTGGCAAAATCGTCCCTTGGCTCATGCTCAACCGCGACGGCTTGAGTGTGCTCGTGCATCCTTCGACGGGAGACGGCTATGGAGATCACCTAGAGCGCTCCTTATGGCTCGGCGAAAAGCTTAAATTGAACGAGAGCGTTTTGCGGCGCGCCTGATCGCAACCTCAATGCGCAGAGTATTCACCGCCAAAGATCCTCTGATGATCGGTCATCTTAAGAACGTTCTGGCGACGTTTGGGATCGAGTCCATAACCAAGAACCTTTATCTGTCTGCCGCGGCCGGTGAGCTGCCGCCCATCGAATGCTGGCCCGAGCTTTGGGTCGTGGATGATCACCGGCACGGGGAAGCGCAGACGATTCTTAAAAGGACACTGGCTCCGCTCGAATCTGTGAAAAAGCCATGGCATTGCCTGGGCTGCGGCGAAGAGGTGGAGGGGCAGTTTTCAGAATGCTGGAACTGTGGCAGAAATCGCAGTCACAAGGCAAGCCCGGCAAATTCTGTTACCCGTCATTCTCGCTTCATGCGAAATCGATAGCCGCCCCCGTCGCCTGCCTTGAATCGTGATCTCAATCGTAAGGAGCGCTTATGGATTATCGTCAATTGGGCAATTCTGGCGTTCGCGTTTCGGTCATCGGGCTCGGCACGAATCGTTTCGGTTCCAAGGATGTTCCCCGACAAGAGGTCGACCGGATTGTCGGCTGCGCCATCGATGCGGGGGTGAATTTTGTCGACACGGCCAATACCTATAATGATGGCGCGTCCGAGGAGACCTTGGGCCATGCGTTGAAAGGACAAATAGACAGGATTGTCCTAGCCAGTAAATTTTCGTTCCCTAAAAAGGACGGACCCAATACGTGGGGGGCCTCGCGTTACCAGATGATGCAGGCGATCGAAAAGAGTTTGCGCCGACTACAGACCGATCACCTTGACCTCTATTATGTTCATCGTTGGGACGATACGACGCCGGTTCAGGAAACCCTGCGCGCGCTGGACGACCTCATTCGCATGGGCAAAGTGCGCTACATCGGCGCGTCGGCCTGTGCGGCTTGGCAGTTGGCTCACGCCAACGTGCTCGCCGAAATGCGCGGATGGACGCCGTTCGCAGTGATTCAATCCGAATATAACATGATCCACCGCGACGCCGAGCGCGAGGTCTTGCCGTACTGCCGGGCCCATGGCGTTGGCTTCGTGCCGTACTACCCTCTGGCGGGCGGCTTTTTAACCGGCAAGTACCGCCGGGGACAGCCACCACCACCCGGGTCGCGAGCTGGAGAAAGCCATTACGTGCGTGGGCAACTAACGGAAGGCAATTTCACTCTGGCGGCCAAATTGGCAGAGTGGGTGAATGGTCGCGCCCACGGTTTAAACGAACTGGCTCAGTCCTGGTTGCTCGCGCAACCCCAGGTCTGCTCGGTTATTACCGGAGCAAAAAATGTCGATCAGCTTCAGAGCAATGTGAAATCGGCGTATTGGAAACTCTCTCATGAGGAACTCACGGAGATTGGAGCGATTCTCGAACCGAACGTTCCAAGGTGATCCTCTTCGCGCGAACGGTCAAAACCTACCGTGCCGGTGATCGTGAATTGTTTCGGCGCTGCTCCGATCGGTTCGTGAGCGGCAGCGACAACTGTTCTGCTTCGGGTTTTTCCTGCAGCTGTGGGTCCGCAAGTTTTCTGATTTCGGCTTCCAGCCAGCGGATATAGCGCCGGTAATTCCTGCGTTTTTCGATCGCGCTGATGCAGAGTTTCCGCACACCCTGCGCATAATCCGGCCATCCGTCACGCAGCACGCGAGGCAGACGCAAATAGGTCGGCGGATCATCACAAAACAATGGGTCGCGTGCCAGTGTCCAGATATCACACTGTTTTTCACCGGATGGGATGCGTTCTGTATAGACTGAGGGAAGGGTGCGTCGGTCGCCGTGAGACAGTCCCTGAACCAAGTGCATCAGTTCGTGGCCGATGGTTTGAAAGCTGAGCTTTCGAACTTTCAATCGAATGATCAAGCGTGACACTTGGCCGGCGCGATAAGCGACGCTGGCGCTGCCGAGGTGAGCACGGGTGTATCCTACCGTGATGGCTCTGCCTCGCAACTCCGGAAAGTACGGCAGCGAACGCTCGATCATTGCGCGAACGCGGCGAGTCAGTCGTTTTTTCATCAACGGGGTGAAGGCGAGCGTCACGATTTACTCGGTTTTGGCTTTCGGCATCAGGCGACAACCTTGAACCGCGACTGGAGCATGTCATAATAATTTGTCATTTTATTGGTTTTTATGGCAGACCCTACGATTAAGGACAAGAAAAAAAACGAAGAACCGTTTCGCTCCGGGTACATCGCCATCATTGGACGCCCGAACGTAGGCAAGTCCACCTTGCTGAATCAGCTCTTGGGGACCAAGGTCGCCATCGTCACCCCGAAGCCTCAAACGACGCGTAATCGCATCACTGGGATTCGCACAGCGGCGAATTCGCAAATGGTTTTCTTGGATACCCCGGGTATTCATCGCGCTCACTCGCTGATGAACCGGCGTATGGTGGACGTCGCTTTGCAAACGCTTCACGAGGTGGATGGCGTACTCTGGTTGCTCGACGCCCACGAAAGAATTGGACCGGAAGATGAGAGTATCGCGCGGCACTTGCGCGAGTTGAACTGTCCTGTCCTAGTTCTGTTGAACAAGATTGATCTTGTCTCCAAAGGAAAACTCCTTCCGATGATCCAACGCTGCTCCGAACTGTTGCCGGGCGAGGAAATCGTACCGATCAGCGCGCTCAAAGGAGAAGGCCTGCCGCTGCTGCTCGAGCTCATCGAAAAGAGACTCCCCGAAGGTCCGAAATACTTTTCTGAGGGAGAGTTCACCGATCAAACGGAGCGCTTCATCGCGGCGGAGCTGGTTCGAGAGAAGGTCTTTGTCTTGACGCGTGAGGAGATTCCTTATGGTGTCGCGGTTACCATTGACGAATTCTCCGAGAAGGAAGAGAAAAACTTGATCGTTATCAAGGCGACCATTCACACGGCGCGCGATGCCCATAAACCGATTTTGATCGGCAAAAGAGGGGCGATGCTCAAGGAGATCGGCAAGCAGGCGAGAGAGGAGTTGGAAGCCTTGCTGGGATGCCGAATCTTTCTGGAACTGTTTATCCGGGTCGACCCAGGCTGGACGCAGAATCCTCATTCGCTTACAGAGATGGGATTGTGACATGAATCGGCCGATACCCATGAAGATCCAGCGCCCGCGCGACCTGCCGGTACTCGCCATTGTCGGCAGGCCCAATGTTGGAAAATCCACACTGTTTAACAAGCTGATTGGCGAGCGCAAGGCGATCGTGGATGATCTACCGGGGGTGACGCGAGATCGCAACTACGGCGAGGCGCTGTGGGCCGGAAAGAAATTCCTGATCATTGATACGGGCGGCTTCGACTCCGAGGCGGATGGAAATCTCCAACAGCAGATACAGGCACAAAGCCGCTTAGCGTTGGCGGAGGCGGATGTGGTTCTCTTTCTTCTCGATGGCAAAAGCGGACTGAATCCTTTGGATCGAGAGGCTGTGGACGTGCTTCGCAAAGTAAGTAAGCCGGTCTTCTTTGCGGTAAACAAGGTGGATTCGAAGAAAAGGGAAGACAATCTGTATGATTTTTATCGCCTCGGCCTCGACCCTTTGTTCGCCATTTCAGCGGAACACGGCCTCGGGCTTGCCGAATTATTGGATAGTATTGTCGAACGTTTCCCCGAAAATACCGAAACCGTTAATGAGTTTGAAAGGAGGGACAATACTCCGCTCCGCATCGCCATCATCGGCCGTCCCAATGTTGGTAAATCGACTCTGGGCAACCGGCTGCTCGGTTTCGAGCGTTCGGTGGTGGACGCGATTCCCGGCACGACGAGGGATTCTTTGGATACGCCGTTCGCGCTTAGGGGCGAGCCTTGCGTATTGGTGGATACGGCCGGTATCCGGCGGAAAGCACGAATCGACGCTCGCATTGAGCAATTCAGTGTTAGTCGTTCCCTCCGTTCGGTCGATCGCGGCGATCTCATTGTTCATGTCGTGGATGGCCCGGAGGGCGTAACCGACCAGGATGCGCAGATCTTGAGTTACGCCCATCAGCGCGGCAAAGCCCTGCTCTTAGCGGTGAACAAATGGGACTTGGTCTCCGGAGCCGGCGGCGACGCGGAAGTCTATCGAGAGCGTCTCTACCAAAAGCTTTCATTCTTGGATTACGCTCCAGTCAATTTCATTTCCGCGGCGACCGGCCACGGTATCAGAAAAATGCTTGAGACTGCCAGCCGCGTCATGAAAGCGTATCAGCGAAAGATCCCGACATCGGCGCTTAACCAGGCGTTGCAGCACATCGTCAGAGCGCATGCGGCTCCACTATCGCAGGGCAAGCCGGTGAAGTTTTATTACGGCACACAAACGGGCACATGCCCGCCGACCTTCGCATTGTTTGTGAACACCCCGCGCGCCGTGCCGGAGAGTTACCAGCGATATCTGGTTCACCAACTGCGCGCGAGTCTGGGCTTGGAATACGCACCGATAAAACTCGTCCTACGAGCCCGGCGCGAGGAAAGAAGGCGAAAGAGGCCGCGACGTTCGGGAGTCGTCTTCAATTCAGGCGGGAAGTTATAAGCCTGCGGTTAAGCCAAGTTGGGAGCGAGGAAAAAACCTTCCGTGAAAGAGGCTGCCTCATGGAAATCGGCACCGTTACCCGCGACGTTTTGCCCGAGATCCCGGGTGAGGAAAATTGGCTGGATTTAGACAAAAAGTTTGTAGAATCAATAGCCTCGCCTAAGGAAACAGTATCGTCACGGTAGCCCATCGATGGTCTAGTTCTGGCGTTACGCCGCTTTTTACCTTATCATTTCAAGTTTGCTGCTCGGAATGCGCCTGTTCGGGCGGTTACCCTGCCGAGTTGACAAAGCGCAAACGAATATGATTGAGGCTTCCATATCTTTCGTGAAGGGGTCTTTGTTGTCCGGCCCGGCTCAAAGCACATATGCGCCATGGATCGCCCTCAGCCAGGTGAAAGGCCTGGGTGGCGTGAATTTTAAGAAGCTTGCGGCACATTTTATCGATCCCACACAAGTTTTCTCGACTCCGGCCGAAGAACTGGAGCAAGTCCATGGCCTGGATCAAGCCGTCATCGAAAGCCTCGTTCATTTTTCCGGATGGCAAGAAATCGAAAGGGAACTCCGCCGCGTCCGCGATGCGGGTGTTAACATCGTGGCCTTCACGGAAGCCAACTATCCTGCTCGGCTGCGCATGATTGCTGATCCGCCGCCGCTTCTTTACGTCAAAGGGGAAATCCGCGCCGATGACGAGAAAGCTGTCGCTATTGTCGGTTCGCGCAGTGCCAGCGATTATGGCCTGAGGGTGGCGCGGGACCTTTCCCGGGGCCTGGCCGCTTTGGGGTTCACTGTCGTGAGCGGTATGGCGCGGGGCGTCGATGGCATGGCGCATGAGACGGCGCTCAATTCTGGCCGGCGAACCATTGCGGTGTTGGGTTCGGGCGTCGATTGTGTCTATCCACCGGAGCACGCAACGCTTTATCAGCGGATCTGCAAGAATGGCGCTGTGATTTCCGAGTTGCCGATGGGTGCGCGTCCGGCGGCATTCAACTTCCCATCGCGTAATCGCCTGATCAGTGGTTTGTCGTTAGGCGTCGTCGTGGTGGAGGCAACAGAGAAGAGCGGCTCCTTAATTACCGCAGCGCTGGCGGTGGAGCAAGGACGGGAAGTTTTCGCAGTTCCCGGAGAAGTGGGTTCCAGCCGGAGCCGCGGCGCGCATCGTTTGATTCGCCAAGGCGCCAAACTCGTCGAAACCGTTCAAGACATAGTTGAAGAAATCGCCCCGCAGCTTTTGCCGGGCGCCGTTGATCCGGTGAAGGAACAGCGGAGAATGTTGCCTCAACCTGTCAAGGACGACGTTAAAAAGGTTTTCGATTTACTCCAGGAGCGGTCGCTCCAGATCGATGAGGTGATTGAAAGCAGCGGCTTTAGTCCCTCGAGAGTTTTAGAGATTCTGCTGGATTTGGAGTTGCAGGGCTATCTTCGACAGCTTCCCGGCAAAAGATACCAGGCGGAATAGTCGAATCGCACGCTAAGCTAGTGCACTAAGGAATGAGTCGAATTTTATGGCAGCGAGAAATCTAGTCATCGTCGAATCTCCGGCTAAGGCCAAGACGCTGGAGAAATATTTGGGAACAGACTTTCAGGTCAAAGCGTCTGTCGGGCATATCGTGGATCTACCCAAGAGTAAGTTGGGCGTGGATATTAAGAAAAACTTTGCGCCCGACTTCCACGTGATTCAAGCCAAGAAAAGGGTCATTGAAGAGCTAAAAAAGGCGGTCAAGGGGAAGGAAAAAATCTATCTTGCCTCGGATCCGGACCGCGAGGGGGAAGCGATTGCCTGGCATATTGCCGACCAGATCGCGAAAAACCATCGGCGGGTTCACCGCGTCTTGATCAATGAGATCACTCGTAAAGCTGTACAGGAAGCCATCGCGAACCCGCAAGAATTGGATCGCAACAAGTTCGACGCGCAGATCGCGCGCCGGATCTTAGACCGTCTGGTGGGCTATC
The DNA here is from genome assembly GCA_035641275.1 of Candidatus Udaeobacter sp. Lineage (GTDB taxonomy): Bacteria > Desulfobacterota > Binatia > UBA9968 > UBA9968 > DASQUN01. Next base: position 7,046 of record DASQUN010000052.1, read on the forward strand.
AGATCAGCCCGCTCCTGTGGAATAAGGTTCGGCGCGGATTAAGCGCCGGCCGGGTCCAGTCTGTGGCGGTGCGCTTGGTCTGTGAGCGCGAGAAGGAAATCCGCGCCTTTGAGTCCCAGGAGTATTGGTCGCTGGCAGCCCTATTGGAAGGATCGCTGCCGCCGTCGTTCAAAGCCCGCCTAGTTCAGTGGCAAGGGCAAAAAATCGACAACAAGAAGTTTCGACTCGAGAATGAGCCACGCGTTCAAGGCATCATCCAATCTTTGGAAGGCGCCGACTGGGCGATCGGCGAGGTCGAGAAAAAGGAGCGACGCCGTTATCCGACGCCGCCGTTTGTCACCAGTAAATTGCAGCAGGAGGCGGCGCGCAAGCTCGGTTTTCAGCCCAAGCGAACCATGCAGCTCGCCCAGCAGCTCTACGAGGGCGTGGAGTTGGGCGACGAAGGCTCCGTCGGACTGATCACCTATATGAGAACCGACTCCACGCGCATCTCGAATGATGCTTTGAATGCGGTTCGGCAATTCATTCAAGGGCAATACGGCAAGGACTATTTGCCCAGCAAGCCGAATAGCTATCGATCCAAGAAAGGAGCGCAGGAGGCCCACGAGGCGATTCGTCCCACCTCGATGGACTACACGCCGCAGCGGGTGCGGCGATTCTTGCGGCGCGATGCCTTTCAGCTTTATTCGTTGATCTGGGATCGGTTTGTCGCGAGTCAGATGGTTGCCGCATTGTTCGACCAAACCGTCTTTGAAATTCCCGTGCGCGACGCGCTTTTTCGCGCTACCGGACAGCAGACCAAATTCGACGGTTTCATGAAGGTCTACGTCGAAGGCCGGGACGAGCGGGCTCCCGCGACCAATGGCAGCAATGGGGATGAGGCAGAAGAGGAGAGTCGCGACAATGAGGGAATGCTGCCGGATTTACAGAAGGGAGATCCGCTCAAGCTTCTCTCCATGGATCCCAAGCAGCATTTTACGCAGCCGCCGCCGCGCTATACCCAAGCTTCGCTGATCAAGGAACTCGATGAGAAGGGAATCGGTCGTCCCTCGACGTACGCCACGATCATCTCCAATATTCTGGACCGCGAGTATGTGGTCCAGGATGAAAGGCGGTCGCTGGCGCCCACAGATCTGGGGTTTCTCGTTACCGACCTTTTGGTGGAAAGTTTTCCCGATATTCTGAACGTGAAGTTCACCGCTGGAATGGAAGACGAGCTGGACAAGATCGAAGAGGGAAAAGAAGCCTGGACGAAAGCGATGAAACGCTTCTACACGCCCTTCTCACGCGATCTCAAGAAAGCGGCGAAAGAGATGCGTGACGTTAAGCGCCAGGAAGTGCCGACAGATATCGCCTGTGAAAAATGCGGCGCCATGATGGTGGTCAAATGGGGCCGCAACGGCGAGTTCCTGGCTTGCCCGCGATATCCCGAGTGCAAGAACACAAAGAATTTCAAGCGGCACGAAAATGGCGAGATCCACGTTGCCAAGGAAGAGGAAGTCAACGAACTTTGCGAGCAATGCGGCCGGCCGATGCTGTTACGCTGGGGAAAATACGGTAAATTCCTCGGCTGCAGCGGGTATCCGGAATGTAAGAACATCCGCCCGCTCGAAAAACCGGTGGATCTTGGAGTTAAGTGCCCGGAATGCAGGGAAGGAAATCTGAAAGAGCGAAAGTCGCGTCGGGGAAAGATCTTCTATGGTTGTGACCGCTATCCCGATTGTAAATTTGCCTCCTGGGACCGTCCCGTGGAAGGACCATGCCCTCAATGCGGCGCGCCGATCCTCGTGGAAAAAATGACCAAGCGGGCCGGCCGCACCCGACGTTGTCTCAACAAAGCGTGTGGCTATTCCGTGCAAATAGCGGAACCCTAGTTGATGGGAAATATCGTCCGGATCGTTGGCGGTGGCCTGGCGGGATCGGAGGCTGCATGGCAGCTTGCGCGTCGTGGAGTGGAGGTGGAACTCTTCGAGATGCGGCCAAACCGCATGACTGAGGCCCATGCCACGGGAAATCTGGGCGAACTGGTTTGCAGCAATTCACTTCGATCTAACTCTTTGGCGGCTCCGGCGGGACTCTTGAAGGAGGAGATGCGCCGGTTAGATTCGCTCGTCATTCAGGTTGCGGAGGCTCATCGGGTGCCCGCGGGTTCTGCATTAGCGGTCGATCGCGAGCTTTTTGCACGTTCGCTGACCGAGGCGGTGGCCGGGCTCCGCAGCGTGCGAATCATTCGCCGAGAGATCGTGGCAATACCGGACGGCGTCGTCATTCTTGCCACCGGACCCCTGACGTCTCCGGCTTTCTCGCGGCAACTCGGCTCGCTGTTGGGCGAGGACCATCTTTATTTCTATGATGCCATTTCACCCATCGTGACGGCGGAATCGGTCGATACCGCCATGGCTTTCCGCGCTTCGCGCTATGGCCGGGATGGCGACGATTATCTCAATTTGCCCTTGACACGCGCGGAGTACGACCGCTTCATCGACGCGTTGGTGGCGGCGGAGCAAGTGGCGACGCACAGCTTCGAACGCTTTGTTCCCTTCGAAGGTTGCATGCCGATCGAGGAAATGGCGCAACGAGGCAGGGAAACCCTAGCCTTTGGGCCCATGAGGGCGGTGGGGCTCATCGATCCACGCACAGGAAAACGTCCCCATGCGGTTGTTCAGCTGCGTCAAGAGAACCGCGAAAAGACGCTCTACAATCTAGTCGGCTTCCAAACCAAGATGACCTATCCGGAACAGCGACGGGTTTTCCAAATCATCCCCGGCCTTGAGAACGCGGAATTCGTCCGTTTGGGAAGCCTGCATCGAAACACCTTTATTAACTCCCCGCTCCATCTCAGGCCGACGCTCCAATGGCGCCAGCGATCCACGCTCTTTTTCGCCGGACAGATGATCGGCGTCGAAGGGTACATCGAGTCAGCCGCGACCGGTCTTTTGGCGGGCATCAATGCGGCTAGACTGCTGGATAGAAACGACCCTGTGTTTCCGCCGCCAACGACGGCGTTGGGCGGGGTTTTGCGCTACATCGCCGATCCAGAACGAAAGAGATTCCAGCCGATGAATGTCAACTTCGGCCTGATTCCTTCGTTGCCGGCAAGACTCGGTGGAAAAGCGAAGAAGGAACTGTTGGCGCAGCGCGCACTAGCGGATCTCGATCACTGGATCCTCGATACCCTCGGGATGACAAAAACGTGTCTTGCGACGCGGGCACCGGCTTGACGCGATGAAAGAGAAACGGCTTGCCGCCATCGATATCGGCACCAATACGATTCTTTGTGTCATCGCCGAAGCGGCCGCCGACGGCCGGTTTACGGTTTTAGACGATCTGGCCGAAATTACCCGACTGGGAGAGGGAGTCGATCGCACGGGTCGCATTAATCCCGAGGGAGAGCAGAGGACCCTGGAAGTCTTAAGAAAATATATCAGCCGCTGCAGAGAGCTTGGGGTTGGAGAAATCGTCGCGGGCGGCACCAGCGCTCTCAGAGATGCCGAGAACGGTCATGAAGTGAGGGCCCGTCTAAAGCAGGAATTCGGAATTGAGGTGCGGCTGCTCAGCGGCGAGGAAGAAGCGGCTCTTTCCTATCTCGCCGTGCAGCGAGGTCTGACTCTCGGTGATGCGGAACTTCTAGTCATCGATATCGGCGGCGGCAGCACGGAATTCATCCGGGGCGGAAAGAGTGCAGTTTATCGTTTGTGTAGTCTGGACGTCGGCTCGGTGCGGCTCACGGAGCGGTTTCTCCATTCGGACCCGGTGCGAGACGAGGAATGTGACGAACTGGTCCAGGCCATCGACGCCGGGATCAAGCCCCTCTTCGAAACATGGGGTGAATCGTCCCACCCGTTAACGCTTGTAGGAATCGCGGGTACGTTCACGACTCTAGCAGCGGTCGAAAAGCAACTCATGCGTTACTCTCATCGTGAAGTACACGGCACCAACCTAACGCTGGCCGAAGTGCGGCGGCAAGTTCGGCTCTATCGTGAAAAGACGATCGCCGAGCGAAAAAAAATTCCCGGATTGGAGCCGAAGCGAGCGGACGTGATTTTTGCCGGCGCAATTTTGATCGAAAGGATCATGACGCGATTGCATGCCGAACGGATCATCGTAAGTGATCAAGGGGTTCGCTATGGCTTGCTGCATGAACGTTTAAATCAGCTGCGCAACTGTTGACATTTGTAGCTGGATTCGGAATTATCGACACTTGTTTTTACAACTGCATGTATCCGCCCATTACGAATATTGACTTGCCAAGAGGAGGAGGTAAACGCCAATGACAAAGGGTGATCTAATTGACGCCGTCGCCAAAGCTGCCAATATCAACAAAAGAGTTGCCGGGGAAGCGGTGGACGCAACTTTCGACAATCTTTCGCGCGCGCTCAAGAAGAGCAAGCGCTTTCAGGTGCCCGGATTCGGGACATTTAGCGTACGCTCACGCAAAGCACGTAAAGGGAGAAATCCTCAGACGGGGGCTGTCATCACGATCAAGGCCAGCCGCACGGTAGGATTTAAGCCTGCCCCCACTCTAAAGAAGGGGTTATAAAACATATCGGTTTTAATGCAGTGCAAAGGCCACCGCGGGTAACCGGGTGGCCTTTTTTTGACCCACTTGCCGACTTTCCGGACGGCACGTACAATACGTGGCGGCCATTTGACCGTAGCCGCGTTTCGTTAGAGATGAAACATGTCACTGAAAACTGAAAAGATCTGGCTGGACGGGGAGCTGATCCGTTGGGAAGAGGCGAAGGTGCACGTCTTAGCTCATGCCCTTCACTACGGTACCGCATATTTTGAGGGGATTCGTTGCTACGCCCTGGCCGATGGCCGTTCCGCGGTATTTCGACTGACGGAGCATCTTCGGAGATTTTCGGATTCGGGCAAAATTCTCGGATTTCCCCTTCCGTACCCCGTCGAACAACTTCAGCAGGCGACGTTGGATGTCATCCGAGCGAACCAACTCAAAGAGTGTTACATTCGTCCGTTGGCCTTCGTCGGTCTAGGAGAAATGGGCTTATACGCTCCCAATAATCCCGTGAATGTCTGTATCGCGGTTTGGCCGTGGGGCGCTTATCTCGGCGATGAGGGAATTAAAAGCGGTATACGGGCAAAAGTCTCATCCTACACGCGCCACCACGTTAATGTGATGATGACCAAGAGCAAAGCGGCGGGGAATTACATCAACTCCGTTCTCGCCAAGACCGAAGTCAAAAAAGCAGGCTATGACGAAGCCATTATGCTGGATCCCGAAGGATACGTCTCGGAAGCGAGCGGGGAGAACATCTTTCTTGTCCGTGATCGGAGGGTGAAGACCACGCCGCTCACGTCAATTCTTCCGGGGATAACGCGTGATTCAATTGTAACGCTGACCCGCGACAAAGGCTACGAAGTCGTGGAGGAGCGCTTCACACGAGACGAGCTTTATACGGCGGATGAAGCTTTTTTCACCGGCACGGCGGCGGAATTGACCCCGATCCGTGAAGTGGATGACCGTCAAATCGGCGCGGGCTGCCGCGGTCCCGTGACCACCGATATTCAGCAAAGCTTTTTCGACGTCATTAAAGGTAAGCACAAGCACTATTCGTCATGGCTGGCTTACCTCTGACAGTTACGGTCGTAACCTCAGGGTATGCTTTTCCGCATTCCATCATTTTTTTGGGATTCCGGAAGGCGAGCGCATGACGGAGACTCGGGAACCAACCTTACGCGTGACCATGCTGCCGCGCGACACCAATGCGCGCGGAACCATCTTCGGTGGAGTCATCTTGAGCCACATCGACTTGGCCGGTGCCATCGCGGCTTCTCGCCAAGCACCACGAAATTTCGTTACTCGGGCCATGCGTGAAGTTGGCTTTATCGCTCCCGTCTATGTCGGCGATGTCGTGAGCTTCTACACCTCCATGGTGCGCGAGGGAAACACATCAATGATCGTCGAAGTTCTCGTGGAGGCTGAACGATCCGGGGAAGCGGGAAAACCTGTCCGAGTAACCGAAGCCGAAGTGGTTTATGTGGCGGTTGATGAAAAGGGAAGCCCAACTTCGATTAGGTGAAGGATGCGGCTTCCCGCGCTGCTCGTAGGTACATCTGTTGTTATCGTTGTCACGGGACTGCCGGCTTTTTCCCAAGGCAAGCCGTCCCCAAGGGGTAGGGTCGGCTGTCCGCATTGCGTAAATGACGGTTCGGCGATTTCTCAATCGCTCCAGAGGGTTGACGACCTTTACGCGAGCTTCAGAACCAAGGAGGCGCATAGCGAGCTTCTCAAGGTTTTGGTCTTGGACCCGCAGAACGCGGAAGCGCTTTCTAAAATGGCCCGCGTCTATATCGATTTCGGCGACCTGATTCCGGAATCATCTATCGACTGGCAAGAAAAAAGGCAGAAAGAATATCGGACGGCCGAGGACTACGCCCGCAAGGCCATCAAAGCGGATCCGGATTCTACTTGGGGCCATTTTTACGTCGCTGCCTCGCTGGGAAGCATCGCCGCAATGTCGCCCGTAGCAACGCAAATCGATCTGGCGGGAGAGATTCGTGACGCCATCGAAAAGGCGATTGTGCTGGATCCTCAAAACGGCTTTGCCTATCACGTTTACGGGATTTGGCACCGAAAAATGGCCGAGATCGGCAAAGCAAGGCGCATGTTCGCCGCAGTACTCTACGGCCGGTCTCTTCCCAACGGAAGCTTCGAGACCTCGATCGACTACTTGAAGAAGGCCGTCGCTCTCAATCCTACGGTCATCGCGAGCCGGCTGGAATTGGCGAGAAGCTACGTAGCGATTGAAAATTGGCCTTTGGCGCGCAATTTCCTCACCTCGGTCCGGCGACTCCCCATACAGTTCTCCGACGACGCCAAGCATAAGGAAAAGGCGGAACAGCTGCTCGAAGAGATCAAGGAACGCTAACGGCGAGTTCGATCCGAACCTCTTCAGCACGGTTGTTTTGTCTCTTACTTCGTCCGCAAAGCAAAAGCGGAAACGCTGTCGTCGATTGTATTAGACTAGGTTGCAGCCGCCGAGACGTTTCAGTATCTATGGCACTAAGATGTATCGCTGCCGACCGTTTGCTCTCTTACTGTTCTGGCTTCTAAGCTTGATCAGCTGTGGAAAATCTTCAAGTGCGCCTAAAATCCTTCGCGTGGGCTTCGTGCCCGCGGAAAACGCTCAACAAGTGAGCCAAAATGCGCAGCCGATCGTTGACATCCTGCAGAAGGAGCTGGGGATGGAGGTTCAGCCGTTTGTCGCGACTGACTATACGGGGGTGATCGAGGCGCTCCGCGGCAACAAACTCGACATCGCCTTCTTGACCCCGGCCTCCTACGTGCTGGCCAAAAACGAAGCGAACGTGACCGTGGTGCTTAAGTCGGAGCGCAAAGGTTCGCCTTTTTATTACGCGGCGATCATCACGCGGGCCGGTAGCGGGATTGAAAAATTGGCCGATCTACGCGGCAAAACGTTCGCTTTTGGCGACCCGCTTTCAACGTCGGCGAACGTTTTCCCGAGAAAAATGTTGCACGAAGTCGGCATCGACCCCGGGCGGGATTTTAAGCAGATTCTCTACTCCGGTGGTCATGACGCTACGGTGCTGGCGGTACTCAACGGCAAGGTCGATGCCGGCGCGACTTATGCCAACTCGCCGGACGGTAACGATACGGCATGGATGCGTTATTTGAAAAACCCCGAGGACGTAAAGAAAATTCAAGCGATCGCTTTTTCCGAGCCGATTCCGGCGGATAACCTGGTCGTTAACGCCAATCTCGACGAAAGCATTGCCAAAAAAGTGCAAACGATTTTTCTCGATCTAAGCCGCGATCCCAAGGGGAAGACGATGCTGCGGGACCTCTACCAGATCGACGGCTTCGTCCCGGCCGGCGACAAGGATTACGATTCCGTGCGCCAGGCATTCGCTATTGCAGGCATCGAGCTCAAGGAAGCGCTTAAAAAGAAGCAGCCGTGACCATTCTCGAAATCAAGCATCTGCACAAAACGTACAGTACCACGACGCCTGTGCTCCAGGGCGTCAGCGTCAAAATCGATCGAGGTGAGTTTGTCGGCATCATCGGCTTGAGCGGGTCGGGCAAGTCAACGCTGCTCCGCTGCATCAATCGCCTCATCGATGCGACCTCCGGGGAAATCATGGTTCCCCGATCGCTCCTCGGAGGAGACTCCAACGGTGCCAGGGCGGATGTGCTTAAGCTCCGTAGCCAGGAACTCCGCCGTCTACGTCGCAAAGTCGGCATGGTTTTCCAGCAGTTTAATATCGTCAAGCGGTTGTCGGTTATCGAAAACGTCCTCTCCGGCGGCTTAGGCTATCAGCCGGCGCTGCGGACCGCCCTGCGACTCTTCTCCGCCGCAGAGCAACGTCAGGCTCTGACCAATCTTAAGCGGGTGGGCCTGCTCGATCACGCGTACAAGCGGGCGGACGAACTGAGTGGCGGTGAACAGCAGCGGGTGGCTATTGCCCGGACTTTGATGCAGCAGCCGGCGATTATTCTTGCAGACGAGCCGGTTTCCAGTCTCGATCCGAAACTGTCTCGTGTGGTCTTGGACATTCTCAAGCGGGTTTGCAAAGAGGACGGAATTACGGCGCTGGTGAGCCTTCATACGCTCGAGCTTACGCGGGAGTACGCCGACCGTGTGATCGGTCTCAAGCACGGACAAGTTTTCTTTGACGGTCCAGCGAACGATTTGACCGAGATCGTCGCGGATTCCGTTTATCACCGGACAGAGTAGGGATCCTCACTCCGGCTCGCATTCAGCACACGAACCAGCGCAAGTGTCCCGGCCCCGGAAAGTAAAAAGGCCGGTCCTCCGACCGAGAAACGAGGCCGACTGACGAGTTCGCGCCGGCGCCGCCGAGCGTTAGCTGGTGCTGTTCGTTCTGCTGGATACGCGCAACTCTGCTAGCCAATCGGTGGCGAACGCAACTTGGTTGAGGAAACTATGAAAGGGACCGAGATGGATATTTTCTTTGAGGCGCCGCCGGCGCCTAAGCGCGGCGCAGGATTCTATGTGTCACTGGCGATCTTTGCGCTCATCATGGCTTGGTCTTTTCAAGGCGCGAAGATCCGGCCGGGAGAATTGATTCAGGGCATCCCGCAGATCGCCATCACGTTAGGGCGCATGTTGCCACCGGATTTCTCGAAGGTGACGAATACCAAAAGTTACTTTGTCCCTGAAGGATTCTCGCTCGCTGAGTTGGTTCTTCCGCTGCCGCTTTCCGAGTCGCAGGCCCGCATCAAACAGCGCTGGTGGTACAACACCTTTCCGCAGACGATTGTCGGTGCCACGTTGGAAACCGTGCAAATGGCTCTGGCCGGGACTTTCCTGGCGTTGGCGGTCGCGTTTCCGGTTGGTTTCCTCGCCGCGCGCAACACCACGCCGCATCGATGGATCTATTACACGGTCCGCGCCCTCCTGAACTTTTTGCGGACGATCCCGGATCTCGCCCTTGGACTCCTTTTCGTCGCCGCCGTGGGTCTCGGCGCCTTCGCCGGGACGCTGGCGTTGGCGATACATACCACCACGGTCCTGGGCAAACTGCTGTCCGAATCCGTCGAGAATATCGATGAGGGCGTCGTCGAAGCCATTCGTGCTACCGGCGCCGGGTACGTGCAGACTCTTTCCTTTGCCGTATTGCCGCAGATCTTGCCGGATTTGATTTCCTTCACCCTGTATCGATTGGAAACGAACATTCGCGCCGCATCGGTTTTGGGCCTAATCGGCGCCGGTGGGATCGGCTACCTCATGAATACCAGCTTCAGAACCTTTCAGTATCAAGAAGCGGCAGCCATCGTGCTTGTTCTAATCGCTCTCGTCGTGCTAGTGGATTACCTGAGCTCGCGTTTACGGAATCTCGTCGTCTAGCTGACAAATAGAAAGGGATGGAGATGGACTTCAAAGTCGTCGGACGACCGATCGGTCGTGTGGAAGGGCCCGAGAAGGTC
>DASQUN010000053.1:0-7407 GCA_035641275.1 Candidatus Udaeobacter sp.
ATGAGAAACCATTTTTCAAAAACCAAATAGATGGCAATCGGAAAAAGGAAGCTTATGGCGCCGGTCAGCAACCAAGGTTGCTGACCCGTCCATCGGATATAAAGGAATAAGTATAGAAAGGCCGTGAGATAAAAACCCACTGTCTCGATCAGCGGTACAACGAGGGCAATCGGCACGAGAACCACAAGGAGCAACCGGAGGCGCTCCTGGGTTACAAATGCGCCTCCGGCCCGTTTTTTGGAGGACCAAACCGCTTTGGCTAGAACGAATAGGCTGGATGATCCCAAGATAACCGCCAGCCAGAACGGGAAAAAACCGCCCTTAGGGCCGACATCTCCCCAACCAATGTCCAGCCGAATGGCCTCCCGGCCAACCACTCCGGCAACAATCAATAGCGCGACCGCGCATGCAATTTCTGCCCGTCGCATTTCTGGCAGACTCGAGCTGCTCTTGCTAGCATTACCCCGTTATTTGTTTAGGCTAGCCGTGGTTTTCTTTGCCCAGCCCGCCTTGGTCATGACCTCCTTATGCAGCTGGTTGTATTTTCCAACCCACTTGGCGAAGTCGTCGCCCTTCAAATACTTCGCGTCGAGAACATTTTTGGCTAAAAACTTCTGAAAATCCTGGAGGTCAAAAACCTTCTTCATAAGAGCTGCGTAATACTCATGGGCCTCTTTGGGCATGTCCGGAGGGCCAAAGATTCCGCGCATCATCTGATAGGAAACGTCATAACCTAACTCCTTCATCGTGGGGAGATCCTTGAAGTCTTTGGAGTCGGCATGCCTGGCCTCCGCAAAAGTCGCCAGCGGCACTACCTTCGTCGGATAATGCGGCAACCCTTCGCTGGGGTTGTTCACCGTCGCTTCGACGTGTCCGCCCACTAGATTTGCCGCGACCGTTCCGCCACCCTTAAAAGGAACGTATTTGAAAGGTTTGAGCCCGGCGCGCTGCTCAAGAAAAGTAAAAATCAACTCGTCTTCCTGCTTGGAGCCCGTCCCCGCTACCTTCAACGGTCGCTCCTTTGCCGTCTTAACGAAGTCCGCAACGCTCTTCCACGAGCTGTCTTTGCGCACCCACAAAAAAAAGTTGTCCAGAGCCAGCAAAGAGATGGGCATAAAATCCTCGTAGTCGAACGGAAGGTTCTGCGCGATCGGCGTCATCACAAAGCTCGACAGCGTGATCATGATTGTGTGATTGTCGCCCTTTTTGCCGTGAACGTAGTCCATGGCAACGGCGCCGGCACCGCCGACTTTGTTGATTGGGACTAGCGGTACCGGAGCCAGATTGTGTTTGTCCACAAGGCCGGCGATAAGCCGAGCATATTTGTCTGCTCCGCCCCCTTGCCCCGCCATAATGATAAACTCGACGGATTTGGTGGGCTCCCACGCGGCGGCCTCGGTCCAGAGACCAACCATAGAGACGGCGAGAGCCAACATCCTCACTTGAATCTTCATAACTACTTCCTCCTTTCAAAAAATTTGGAGCGCTAAAATCGTTGCCGGGATTTGCCTCCTCTCAGACAGTCATCCGCTGAATTCTGTTTTTTTCTTTCACCGCGCAGCGCGGTTCACTCTTTCAGTCAATCCTATTCCCCAGCGGCTTCCTTATGTGACCAGTCTGATGCCCAGGCGCTATGCCCGTCGGGACGGAGCTTCAGCCAGACTGTGCTCCCTTCCCGCACGGGATTGTGGCGCTCTCCGTAGATGACAATAACGCCTTGCCCGTCGACCTCGACCTGGTACTCGGTTCGTTCTCCAACGAATAGCGCAGCCTGAGCTTTGCCCCCGATCATTCCCGAGGGCGCCTCAGATCCCATCGCCGGGAGAATCTGCACGTCCTCAGGCCGCACCGCAATATAGACCGACTCGCCCGTCTTGACGCCATCTGTGTCGTAGCTGCGCCCAAAAACAACGCAGTCCGTCGCGCCGTCAAGAGCGATCGCTATTTGCCCCGATGGATTGCTGCTGTGAACTTTACCTCTGAACAGCAAGGTCCTGCCGAGAAAATCCCGCACAAATTCATTGGCTGGCTCTTCGTAGAGCAAACGAGGGCTGCCCTGTTGCTGCACCACGCCGTAGTTCATCAGCGCAATGCGATTTGATAGGCTGAGCGCCTCCACCTGGTCGTGGGTGACGAACAGCACAGCGATCTTGAGCCGTTTTTGGAGTAGCTTCAGCTCTATGCGCATGTGCTCGCGGAGCTTAGCATCGAGGTTGCTGAACGGCTCGTCCAACAGCAACACCCGAGGCTCGCTCACCAACGCCCGCGCAAGCGCCACGCGTTGTTGTTGTCCGCCGCTCAGGAGAGGCCCCGGGCGGTCCTCGAACCCGGCCATACCCACCAACTCCAGTGCCCGCTGCACGCGCTCCCTGATTTCCCGCCGCGGACATCTGCGCGACCGCAACGGGAAGGCTACGTTCTCTTCCACAGTCATGTGCGGCCAGACAGCATAGGACTGAAATACCATGCCAACATTGCGCTTGTTGGGAGAGAGGAAGAGTTGGCTCGAGGTCATGACAACGGCGCGGTCGCCAAAGAAGATATTTCCCTGGTCGGGCACCTCCAGACCGGCCACCATACGTAGCGTGGTGGTCTTGCCGCAGCCGCTCGGGCCTAGCAAGGTAACGATTTCCCCGTCATAGATATCCAAAGAGAGTTCCTTCACCGCAGGCTGCGCCGCTCCTGGATACGTCTTCGACAACCCCACGAGCCGCGTCGCAGCCTCGGCTTTAGCGATGCTCGCCATCTTTGTCCCCGCCTGCATCTCCCTCACGCTTACGGTCGACGAACGCTGCTTCACGGCATCACCCATCGTCCGACTTGGTGCCAGCCGGTATCTTAGCCAAGCCCTTTAGCGCCGCCCGATTCAGCCGGTGCTCGTGTTGCACCCCGAGGCGCAAACCAAAGGCACGAGCTAAGCCTGCGATGCCCACCGTGAGCACAATGAGAAAGATGCTGATGATACTGGCTTCCTCCAGCATGCCGACGTCCGGCGACGCGAACTCGAGCGCCAGAATGGACAGCGTCCGGGTGCTGCGGTCTGCGAGCAGGATGATGCTGCTGGTAGTGTTGGCCGCGGTGACGAAGTTTAATGTGGCGATTAAGATCCAGGTAGGCATGAGCAGCGGGATCCAGACGCGAAAGGATGTGCGTAGCCAGCCCGCGCCGGAGACCCTGGCCTGCTCCTCCATGTCTTTTCCGACCTGCGCGAACACCCCCTTAAAGATATTGGTTCCCGTGGTCTTGCCTTGGATGATGACGACCAGGATCAGGGCATAGATGCTGCCATACATAAACGCCAGCGGCCTAAAGCCGGTGCCCGGCGGAAAGTCCCCCAGAAATAGCCATAGCAGCCCCAACCCGGACAGGATGCCGGGGATCGCCGCCGAACCCCAGATGACGTAGTCCAGCGCTGCGCGCCCGGCCCAGCGCGTGTAGACCATGATGTAGGCGAGGATCGAGAAGACAATAGGGCTCAGGAGCGCCGAAGTGGTTGCTAGAATCAGCGTCATCTTGAGGGCGTCAACGAAGACATTGTCCGTGAGCACGAGGTTCCAGTGTTCCAAGGTAAACACCGGATCAATGTTGAAGAAGCCGCTGCGCGTCATGAAACTGCCAAGCATCAGGATAGCGGCCGGTAGCAGCGTGAGGACAAAAATGAGCGTGCCGGCGGCGCCGAAGACCAACCACTTCCACTTGCCAAGATCAATGAGGCCGGGCTTGAAGCTGCCGGTGATGGTGGTGTAGTGCCGCCGCTCCAGGATCCACCGCTGCATCGGAATGATGAGTGCCACCACCAAAAGCGTGATGCTCGCCAGCGCCGTTGCCTGGCCATAGAGCGGTGGCTCGTGTCGCACCATGTCGAAGATCATTGTGGAATAAACGAAAAACCCGAAGGGCACACCCAATAGTTGCTCGATCTCGAAAGACTGAAAGATGCGAAGGAGCTGGAGAGCAAAGACGAGCACCATCGGCGAGGCCATCAGAGGAAGAGTCACCCGCAGCATCGTGCGAAGGTCGGACGCGCCGCTGACTCTAGCAGCCTCCTCCATGTTGGCGTCCATGTTGCGGAAGGCAGGAGTTAGTAGCATCACCTTCAGCGCGATGCCATTGGCCATAAGGTGAGCCCACAGGATGCCGGGGATGCTGAAGATGTTAAATGGGCCCTCCTTGATGAAAGGAAACAGCTTCTGGAGCCCGACATTCATGAACCCCAACTCGGGGTCCAGCAGCATGATCCACGCCACAGCAACGGAGATCCCGGGCATCATGTAGGAGATCCAGAACATGAACTCAAGGCCATGGCTGAAGGGTATGTTGGTACGCGCCAGCGTCCATGCGATTAGGGTAGCGGCGGGAAAGCTCACCACCATGACCAGGCTCCAGATCACGATAGTGTTGCTCACCGCCTTGAGCAGCCGGGGCTCGTTGAAAGCTACACGCCAGTTGTCTAACCCCCATTGGGGTGTTCCGATCAGGATCTCTGGAGCGGTGTTGAAGCTCTGAATCAGGATCAGAAAGACGGGATAGATAAGATAGAATCCCAAGGTCAAGAGGATGATCGCCATGATTGCCGTGCTCTTGCGCGGCAGGGTCCCGACGCTCAACTGAGGCGCTGCGGTTGTTGCTAGCTCGGTCATTTCCTCCCCCCGATCGGAGGATTAAGCTCGGGTTCGATCTTAGTAGATCAGGCAATCCTCTCTAATGCGTCGCAAGCAATCTACTTCCCTTTGCCGGATCTGCTGGTAGAGATCCTCCGCCCGCTTCATTTCCGCGACCCGCTTTTTCTGGATCTCCGGCTCATGCTCGAGTGTCAAATATTCAACTCCTGGCTGGCGCATGTCCGCTTTGCGCACTTTGCCCCTCTCTGTAACATCTACGCGGAACGTCTGGTCAGGCGTCCGAGCACTCATCGTATGCATGACGGTCTGGCCTTCTTTGGAGAGAAACCAGTTGAGGAACAGCTTGGTGGCGTTTGGGTGTGGCCGTTTGTTCGCCACCATGATGTTGTTGGCCGCTCCGCTTCCCCCGACGACGGGCCGCTCCTTCAATACTCGTCCTTTGAGGACCTCGGTGAAGTTGGCGACGGGCAGACCTTTCTTGCCCAGGTTGTCGATATCGCGCCCAGCCGAGCCCGCGAAGATAGCCATCGTGTACTTGCCCTTGGCAACGCCATCAGCAATCTGTCGAAAGTCCTCGGTGAACGCGACTTTTAGCTCCGGGTCATAGAAGCGCCGCAGGTACTTCTCGCCGATATCCGGGTGAACCATGGCGACGAAGTAAGTTCCGCCGGATCCAGCGGTTGTCGGCGGAATGGCGACAATCCGACCGGCAAACCGCTTGTCGAGGAACGTCCACACGGAGTCGATTTTCTTGGCCTCCTCGATCGGTAATTTGTCCGTGTTAAAGCGCATAACGATAGGCGAGTCATCGGCGGTGCCCGAGAAGGCGAAGACATACTTCTCCTCGGGATCGCTGTAGAGGTGCTTCCCTTTAAACCACAGGGACTTGTCCAAGACTTCCGGAAGAAAGAAAACAGGGCCGATGGGATCGAGCACACCATTAGGTAAGAGCCGGAGAATGGCAGTAGTGCCGCCGGCCATAATGATGTCAACCTCGGATTTGCCAGCGCGCCGCTCTGCGAGCAGCCGATCCGCCTGTTTGCTGCCGCCGCCGGTGGAGACCACAGTTCGTATGCCAAACTTGTCTTCGAAGTGCTCGAAGATCGGCCGGTAGTTCCGGGACGCAGAGCCACCCAAGACAGCCACCAACTCGCCTTCGTTGCGGGCCGCTGCCAGCGTCTCGTCCCAAGTGCCCGCACGAGCACTAATCGTCAGCCCAAGCAGCGCCAATCCCAAAAGCGCCGCCGATACCCTATTGCGCGTCTTCATCTTGGCCACCTCCTTTTGGTTAGTCTCGCTTTCCTACCGATGCGGCAGCCCGAACCCGGGATGGCGAAAAAGAGTCACGTGATGGCCCGGGCCAGAGCTATCTCCAACTTACTCTTTCAAGGCCTGCCGCAAGTAACTCAAGTCGACGTACTTTTCCACAGTTGGCATCGAGCCTTTCATTTCCGCCTGCTCGGCGTAGATCTCGACCACGTCGTCACTACGAGTGTGCCACTTTTTTCCTCGCAGAAGTTGTCCTCAAAATACGCAAGCCATGGAATTAGACCAATTAACGCCACAGCAACGGCGCCGCCATTGTCCCCCGCAAGGTTTTAACGCTCGTTCATTCTTGGTCCCATTCTCCGCTGGAAATGTTTGAACTTTCACTTCACCGCGGCGGTAACGGTCCTGGACCTGCAAGCTTGTTGAACAACGCGACCGTCTCCGGATCACGCGGCAACTCGCGAATCGCTCTTTGGTTTTCTTCCGGAAAGAGCGGCGAAGGATCGTCGCCGACTAATTTTCGGTACTCGCTGGTAAATTCCGGATCTTTAAAAGTCTTGGTGATGGCCTGCGTGAGTAGTTCGATCCGGTCCGCGGGAGTCCCCGGCGGCGCAAAAAACGGCGAACCCGTTAGCCTCAGATTACGAAACATCGCGATCACTTTGCGCTCTCTCTCCGATTTGGCAAACATTTCCAAATCCGGCAGGTGACCATACTGCGGATGTTTTAGCCCCTTGGGAACCGCTATCATCAGCTGCAGGTCAACCTGTTGCTTTTTCAGCCACTCGATGTTGCGCGTGAGATGATCGTCAGCCGTAGCCATCGCATCAATCTCGCCTCTCATAAGGGCCACGTCGCGCTCAGAACTCGAATACCCAGTGACAAAGTTAGGTTCTTTCAACGGCGCCACCCACGCAAAGACTCTGCCGATGTTATAAATCGTGTGCCCGACGGACTGAGCGCCGACGCGAAGCCCAGAGACTGACGCGAGTTTTTCCAGGTTCGTGATTCCCGCTTCCCGGCGGGTCAAGAAAATATAGTGCGTCGAACTGTAGGGCGAGCCGAGAAAGATCAGCTTGTCGAGATCGTACTGAACGCCTGTTTCACCCAGCACCGCGCTGGCCACCATGCCCCCGCCCGTGTTCCCGATGGTCAATCCATCCGGCGCGGCGGATGCGAAAATATAGTTTGCCGCCTTGCGCCCGCCGCCGCCGGGCATGAACTCGTGAATAATGGTCGGGTTGCCGGGAATGTACTTCTGCAGAAACGGTACCATCGCCTTTATCCGCAGATCTCCCGAGCCGCCGGCGCTGCGCCCGTGAATAATCCTTATCGTCTTGCCCTGATAAAAGTTGCTTTGAGCAAAGGTCAAAACAGGTATGAAAAAAATCAAAGCAAGCTGCGCACAGAGAATCTTTCTCAGCGAAAATATTATCTTCATAGTCGATCTCCTCTAATGGCGCATCGGCAACGGACCGGCGCCTATCAGCTTGTTAAAAACTTCGATCACTTCGGG
>DASQUN010000054.1:0-3694 GCA_035641275.1 Candidatus Udaeobacter sp.
AATATTCCAAAGAACATAGAGCAGGAGGCTCGTGCTCTTCGGGTTCAGCTGCAGCGCGTTGAGGCGAGCGGTCCAGAAGCTTTCGACGAGGCGTTCGCCGCCATGGTCCAAAACCACGCTGACGCGCTGATCCTTCCGGAAAGCCCGATGCTTTCCCAAAACCGACACCGCATATTCAAGATGGCAGTAAGCAAGCGACTTCCCACGGCGGCGGGAGGACCACACTTCGCCGAAGCCGGTAGCCTCGTTTCTTACGGAGCGAGCGTGCTCGATGTATGCCAACGATCTGCATTTTTAGTGGAAAGATTCTAAAGGGCACCAAGCCCGCCGATCTGCCAGTGGAGCGGCCGGCAAAATTCGAATTCGTGATCAACCTCAAAACCGCCAAACAGATTGGCCTGACGATTCCACAATCGGTTCTCTATAGGGCGGACAGGGTAATTCGATGAAAGTAGGTCGGTTGTCAGTCGTTAGCAAAAGCATCTTCTGCTTCGCTCTTTGTGCCATGCTCGCTGCGCTTTGCTCGGTCGCCGAGGCGCAGCAGCCGGCGAAGGTTCCGCGAATAGGATATTTAGCTGGCGCGTCCCCTTCTGCTATCGCATTCCGCACCGAGGCATTCCGGCAAGGTCTGCACGAACGTGGATACGTGGAGGGGAAAAACATCATGATCGAGTATCGGTTTGCAGAGGGAAACTTTCGTCGCCAGAAAGAGCTCGCCGCCGAACTGGTTCGTCTCAACGTCGATGTTATCGTAACGTCCGGTCCGGCTTCGACCCGTGCCGCCAAGGAAGCAACAGCGACGATACCCGTTGTCATGACCTTCGATAGCGATCCGGTTGAGAGCGGGTCCGTCGCCAGCCTTGCGCGGCCTGGGGGCAATATTACGGGACTATCAACTCTTGCGCCGGAGATAAGCGGCAAACAACTGGAGCTTTTGAAGGAGATCGTTCCCAGGCTTTCGCGCGTGGTCGTCCTTGGCAGTTCGGCCAACCCGGGCAACGTACAAGTGCTAAAAGAGATGGAGGCTGCGTCGCGCGGGTTCGGCTTGAAGCTTCAACACCTAGATGTTCTAGACGCAAAGGAGATTGAAGCCCTATTCCGTACGGCGAGCAATGAGCGTGCTGACGCGGTCGTCGTGCTGGCAGGCACCGTCATCATTGCTCAGCGGAGGCAGATTGCGGACCTGGCAATAAAGAGCCGGCTCCCGTCGATATACGAGAGGCGAGAATTTGTACAAGCCGGGGGGCTTATGTCCTACGGCATTAGCGTTATCGATTTGGACCGGCGTGCGGCGGTGTATGTGGACAAAATCCTAAAGGGAGCCAAGCCCGCCGACCTGCCGGTGGAGCAGCCAAAGAAGTTTGAGTTGATCATCAACCTCAAGACGGCAAAGCAAATCGGTCTCACAATTCCCCTCAACGTGCTGGCGCGGGCGGATAAGGTGATCAAGTAGGAGCACAATGCCAGAGGTTTAGCCTTTCTTTTCCGCTGCCGCTATCTGTCTCCATCAAGGTAAGGCATCGTTATCACTACAGTTCTGGCGATTGGCCGGATGCGTATCTACTGAAATGGTCAAAGTACCGCATCTCAGCCTCTCTTTTTCGCTGTCCATCAAGGTAGATCATTCTGGCAAGGCCATTCCTCAGACCTTGAGGGTGCACGAGGCTTTACAAGAAACCGAGTCATTTACATTCGACTCGAATCAGAGCTGCGCCCGATTCAGTCTGAGCGCGTTACTGATAACGGAAACAGAGCTTAACGTCATTGCGGCGCTCGCGATAATCGGGCTCAGTAATAAGCCAAAGAAGGGATAGAGAATCCCTGCGGCGATGGGAATACCCAGCACGTTATAGATAAACGCAAAGAATAGATTTTGCCGAATGTTGCGCATGGTTGCGCGGCTCAAGCGGCGCGCCCGAACGATCCCGCGCAAGTCACCTTTGACGAGAGTAATCCCGGCGCTTTCCATTGCGACATCAGTTCCCGTCCCCATGGCGATGCCGACATGCGCCTGCGCCAAAGCGGGAGCATCGTTGATCCCGTCACCTGCCATGGCTACTGTCCGACCCTGCGCTTGAAGACGCTTTACGATCTCCCCCTTCCGCTCCGGCAGAACTTCGGCGTGAATCTCATCGATTCCGAGTTTACGCGCGACCGCTTCGGCCGTCGTGCGATTGTCACCGGTGAGCATCGCGACCTTGACGCCATCTTCGTGCAGGAGCCGGATCGCCTCCGGAGTCGATGCTTTGACCGGATCAGCCACTCCGATCATTCCGGTCACGAAGCCGTCAACCATAACGAACATGACAGTCTGGCCGTCGCGTCTCAGTTCTTCGACGCGATCAGCCGATTTCGCTGGCTGCACACCAAGCTCTTGAAGCATGGCTTGATTGCCGAGGGCCACCTTCTTGCCCTCAACCGTTCCTATCACCCCTTTTCCCGTGATCGAGCGAAAGTCCTTGGCTTTGGCGAGCGGCAAGCTTCGCTCTTGCGCCGCCGCCACGATAGCTGCGGCCAATGGATGTTCACTGCCACGCTCCAGGCTGGCCGCCAAGCGCAAGATTTCCTCTTCGCGCGTCGTATTGCCCGATACAATCGAGGCGAGCCTGGGTTTTCCCTCCGTCAAAGTTCCGGTCTTGTCGACTACCAAAGTATCGACCTTTTCCAGCACTTCCAGCGCCTCGGCGTTTTTGATCAACACCCCCGCGGTCGCTCCGCGACCAGTTCCAACCATGATGGACATCGGTGTCGCCAAACCAAGGGCGCACGGGCAAGCGATGATTAACACGGCGACCGCATTCACCAGCGCATAGGCAAAGCGTGGCTCTGGGCCCACAATTGTCCAAATGATAAAAGTAAGAATGGCGACGATCACCACTGTTGGAACGAAATAGGAGGACACCACGTCCGCCATTCTTTGAATCGGCGCTCGGGTGCGTTGTGCCTCGCTAACCATGCGGACGATTTGCGCAAGAAGCGTATCGCTGCCCACGCGCTCGGCTCGCATCACGAAACTGCCCGTGCCGTTTACGGTGCCGCCGGTGACCTTGCTATTTTGCTCCTTCTCGACAGGGATCGGTTCCCCGGTCACCATGGATTCATCAATCGACGTCGTGCCCTCCAACACAATGCCATCCACCGGAACTCTTTCTCCCGGACGAACTCGCAGCCGATCGCCGGGCTTGACCCGCTCCAACGAAACATCTTCTTCCCTCCCATCATCCAAAATCAGTCGGGCGGTTTTCGGCGAAAGTCCTAGCAGCGCTTTGATGGCGTTGCTCGTTCTGCTTCGCGCGCGTAGCTCGAGCACCTGGCCCAATAGAACCAAAGTGGTGATTATCGCAGCCGCTTCGAAGTAAACGGCGACTGCGCCGCCGTGGCCGTAAAACGAATGAGGAAAGATGCCGGGAGCAAGAGTCGCGACCAGGCTGTACCCGTAGGCCGCGCCGACTCCGATGGCGATGAGCGTGAACATGTTGAGGCTTCGATTCACAATCGATTGCCATCCCCGCTGAAAAAAAGGCCAGCCGCCCCAGAGCACCACCGGCGTCGCTAGAACAAGCTGAATCCAATTAAGGACCCGGGGAGAGAAACTACGTTGAACCGGCTGTCCGGGAATCATGTCGGACATCGCGAGGAAAAGCAGAGGAATGGACAACGCAACGCCGATCCAAAACCTCCGCGTCATCTCGAC
>DASQUN010000055.1:0-6075 GCA_035641275.1 Candidatus Udaeobacter sp.
AACCGCTATCGACGTAAGGTACTTTATCGGCAAAAAACTCGATCACGTACATGATGCAGGCGACCGTGATTACGAACGGATGGGCGAGAACCTGCAGGTCGGGGGGAAGCTGGATCAATTGCAGCTGCCCCGCGATGCCCAGTGCTGCCACCGTCGCGTAAAGATTAATACCGGAGGTCCAAGCGGCGCCCATCGCCAGGCTCAAAGCTTCGAGAGTACCCATGTCTTCATCCTCCCTTTGCCTTTACAAACAGATTTCCGGCTCTCTCCTATTGACGGCAGCCATGGCGAAAAAGTTTCACCGTCATGTTCCGCTCGAAACGGACTTCAGATTTTCCACTTTCGCTCAATCGTGTCCTTGAAGTCCTTGCTGAATGCATTGACCGGAGGAAACTGGTCCATCCACTTATACGGACGGCAAGCGTCGATGAGCACCCGATCCGACGTGTAGCCGCGCGGCGAGCGTTCTTCCGGAGGCAGGGCGGGTTCGCAAACTGACGCCCAAACGCTTTTTATGACGTCGAGTCCTTCGCGCACGTGACAACGGGTCGCGATGGCCCAGATCACGTCCGCGGGGTTGGTGATGTCGATGTCATCATCCACGACCACGACGAATTTTCCACCGTAAGCCCCAGCGCGCGCCCCGGCGGCAACGAGCAACGCTTGTTTGGAGTGGCCCGCGTAACGTTGGGTGATGGCGATCACCGTAAACGGTCCGGGTTGGCCACCATAGACAAAACCCCACACCCCCTTTACCTCAGGTATGCCGGCCCTTTCGAGCTGTTCCCATAATGTGGCGGCACCGAGCGGTATCGGCAGATAACTGGCCGGCGGCTTTAGTGGCGGGGCGCCAAGAATGATGGGATCGCTGCGGTAGTAAACGCGCTTAACCACCATGACCGGCGTTTCGCCAACGTTCGCGTCCGTGAAATAGCCTGGCCATTCGCCGAAAGGTCCCTCCCTCGGCATGTCTGAATCCTTCATCGGCGGCAGCTCGCCTTCGAGAACGATCTCAGCATTAGCTGGAATAGGAAGAGCCGTGACGGCTCCACGAGCCACCGGAACAGGCGATCCCTGCAAGTAACCGGCAAATTCGAATTCATTCACATCTGGAGGCAGGGGCATTTGGGCGGCAAGAAATACCGCCGGTCCTTGACCTAATGTGATCGCCACGGGCAAGGGTTTGCCGGCATCTCTGGCGCGTTCGAAGGCCAAGCGCCCATGCTTTCCCATATTCATTTTGACCGATACTCGGTTCTTGTCCTGGATCATAACGCGGTAGGTGCCGATGTTAATTTTGCCGCTCTCCGGATCTTTCGTGATGACACCGCAGCCCGTGCCAAGATATGGTCCGCCATCGAGTTCATGCCAGGTCGGCGTGGGGAACTTGTAGAGATCGACTTCGTTCTCAGCCATCTGGTTTTCGAACACCGGACCGCCTTCGACTTGTTGCACGGGCACCGGTTTGAAGGCCGCGAGCCTTTTTCGCCATGCGTAAAGAAATTCAACGCCCTTCAAGTCGGACGGTATTCCCATCGCCGGTGCGGTTCTTTTGCACGTGCGAAAAACGTTAGAAATCACTTGGCCGCCATGCGGAAAATCCTTGAAGTTGGTGAACAGAAGCGCAGCTCCTTCTTTTTCCGCCGCGCGCTCAGTGAGCGCCCCGACTTCCAGGTTGAGATCCGCTCCTGTGAAATGCCGCAGCTCCCCCATCTCCTCGAGCATGGTGATGTACCCTCTCATGTCGCTCACGTCTGGCATGCGGTCCTCCTCGATCGAATTTCATAGTATGGTGGCGGGGTGGAGGTGTCAACACGATCCGCTCGTCATTGCAAGGGAAGATAGATCTTCTCAAGTAGGAGCCGGACGGCGTTGTGCGGGCAACTGTGTGTTGCTCTTTTCAGGTTCTTCATTTAGTCTTCAACTTTATCATGCATTGCATTTTTCGTTGTTTAGCTCTTTCGATTTTTTCTCTTTTCGCAGTCTCCGGGGTCGCTCGCCCTACGGATGTTCACGAAGTCATTTTAGATAACGGTCTAAAAGTTCTCCTGCTCGAGGATCACAAGAGCCCAGCCGTGACTTTCCAAGTCTGGTATCGTGTGGGTTCTCGCAACGAAAAAGACGGCAAGAGCGGGTTGTCGCATTTTCTCGAGCACATGATGTTCAAAGGCACACCGGAGGTAAAACCTGAGGAATACTCGCGGCTCATCGCGAAAAATGGCGGACGGTCGAACGCTTTTACGTCGTCCGACATGACCGTCTATTTTGCGATCATGAGCCGCGAAAAGATCGGGATCGAGATCGAACTCGAAGCCGATCGGATGGCGAATGCGTTGTTGGGAGACACTTATTTCGAACCCGAAAAGAAAGTCATTCAGGAAGAGCGCAGGTTGAGAACCGATGACAATCCGGCTTCCGCCTTGGGCGAAACGGCCAGCGCGGCCGCCTACTTGGTTCATCCCTATCGCAGACCGGTGATTGGCTGGATGGATGATATTCAGAATCTCACCCGACAGGATCTCGTGGACTATTACAAGCTGTATTACGCGCCGAACAATGCGTTCGTCGTGGCCACGGGGGATTTTTCCACGGCCGAAATCTTGTCGAAGATCAAGGCCGCCTTCGAGAAAATCCCGCGTGGAGCGGAGCCGCCCAAAGTGCGTGCCGAGGAGCCGCCGCAACGCGGCGAGCGGCGGGTGATCCTGAAGAAGGAAGCGGAGCTCCCCTTCATCGTGATGTTTTACCATGCACCGAATCTAAAAAGTCCCGACAATTACGCTTTGGACGTCCTGTCGGTTGTCCTTGCCGGCGGGCGCAGCTCCCGTCTGTATCACCCGTTGGTTTATCAAAAGCGCATCGTACGGAGCATCGATGCCGATTACGGCAGTGTGTCCATCGACCCCACCGGTTTTAGCGTCACGGCCCAGCTGATGCCCGGGAAGGAACCCGCCGCAATTGAGCGTGAGATCGACAACGTGCTGCAAAAGGTGAAGTCGGAGCTGGTCAGTGAACGCGAGCTGCAAAAAGCGAAAAATCAAATCGAGGCGGCATTCGTCTTTGCTCAGGATTCGATCTTCGGGCAGGCCATGAAGATCGGCTACTACGAAATCGCTGGGGGGTGGAGGCAGATGGACAGCTACCTCGACGGTATCCGGAAAGTGACCCGTGAAGATGTCCGCCGCGTCGCCAAGCAATATCTCGACCGCGACCGGAGAACCGTCGGAGTTTTGATTCCCACCAAAGAAGCGGGTCAATGAAGCAAATTTTTCTAAGCTTCCTCACCATCTATTTCGGGGTGGCTCTGGCCGCGCCGTTGCAGGCTGGACTTGTTCCAAAACGGTCGGTCTTGGCGAATGGGATGGTCCTGCTAACGTCGGAGCAAAGAGCCCTGCCGATGGTTTCCTTAGAGCTCCTGATCGATGCCGGTTCACGCTATGACACAGCGGGCCAAGAGGGACTTGCAAACCTGACGGCGAAGCTCTTGACCTACGGCACAAAGCGGCGCACCACGCTGCAGATCAGCGAAACGCTCGATTTTCTCGGGGCGAGTTTATCAACAGGCTGTGGGGAGGATCTCGCCAGCGTCAGCATGACCATCCTTAAAAAAGATCTGGCGACCGGTCTCCAACTGTTGGCAGAGATCTTGACCCTGTCGACTTTTCCTCAACAGGAGATTGATCGGCAGAAGCAATCGATCCTCGCGTCGATCAAAGCGCGCGAGGAAAGCCCCGGCGATATTGCTCAAATGAGATTCGCGGCGGCGCTATTTCCCCAAAGTCCCTATGGTCGGCCCCCCGAGGGGAGAGAAACGTCGGTGAAAGCGATTCAGCAGAAGAGCCTGATGGATTTTTATGGGCGCTATTATCGTCCCAACCGAACGATTGTGTCCGTGGTCGGAGACGTGTCGGAGCAGGAAATCACGCAGGCGCTTAATCAGGCCTTCCGGTCTTGGAAGAAGGGTGAGCCTAGCGGCGAGCCCCTCGTCCCGAATCGGATAGGCTCGTCACAGGTGGTTCGGGTGAATAAGGATCTCACCCAGGCGAACATCATAATGGGGCATGAGGGTGTTGCGAGGAATCACCCGGACTACTACGCCATTCAAGTTATGAATTATATCCTGGGTGGCGGCGGGTTTTCTTCGCGGGCAATGGATTCCATCCGCAATCAAAGCGGGCTCGCTTATTCCGTTTATAGTTATTTTAGCGCGGAGAAGAGCCACGGTACTTTTGCGTTCGTCATGCAGACAAGAAACGAGACAGCGGAGGAGGCCATCCGCATTGCGCGGCAGGAAATTCGCCGCCTACGGGAGGAGCCGATCAGTGAGCAGGAACTGAGCGATGCCAAAGAGTATTTAACGGGGAGTTTTCCTCTCCGGTTTGATACCAATCGCAAGGTGGCGAATTTCCTCGCGCAGGTAGAATTCTTCCAGCTCGGTTTGGATTATCCAGACCGTTATGCCGATTTCGTTCGCCGCGTGACTCGTGAGGACATCCAACGGGTTGCGAAGGAGTATTTGCATCCCGATAAACTCATCACGGTGGTTGTCGGAAATCAGAAAAAAATGGGCGAAAGGTGAGCCCTTAGCCCTTGCAGCTGAAAGCGATTTTCAGCCAGGGGTGGCACATCTTTGCTCTTGGATTACGAATCTTGTCAATTTCGCCAATTCCGTGCCGGCCTATGGAGCCAAAAATATAGTGGCTGTGCTTGACAGTCACGTGATCGCTGCGGCATAGTTTCTGCATTGGATCCTCTGAGCGTGTGGCAGACCTGATGAAGAAAGTTCTGATTGTTGAAGATCACGCCGATATGCGCGAGCTGCTTACGTGGCAGGTAGAGCTGATGGGCTTTATACCGATACCGGCAAAGCACGGTAAGGAAGGCGTCGAGAAGGCCGTCGCGGAAAAACCCGATTTGGTACTGATGGACATTATGATGCCGGGAATGGATGGTTGGGAAGCGGCGCGGGAACTCCGTGCGAATCCAGAGACGAAAAGTATTCCGATTGTCGCAGCGACGGCGCTCTTCCGCGATTCCGATCTGAAGACTTGTCTCGAAGCCGGTTGCAACGGTTACATTGTGAAGCCGTTTACGTTTCAGGAACTCCAAGGAAAATTGCGCGAATTTATTCCTCAGAGCAACGGCTCTCCCTCCTCATAATCCGATCTCGAGTCACTCTTTCAGTCGCAACTTTTCCCGAATACAATAAGGTCAGGGAGAGGGATTCGTGTCAGCCGTGGAGAAAGCAGTGGCGATTGTCAAGCGCCTACGTGAACATGGTTACGAGAGTTATTTCGCAGGCGGATGCGTGCGTGACATGCTCCTTAAAAAGCCACCTCAAGACTACGATATCACGACGAATGCGCACCCCGACGAGATTGCGAAGATTTTTCCTCAAACCATTCCTGTCGGCGTCCAATTCGGTGTCATGTTGGTCTTGGTCGAAGGCCAGCCGTTTGAAGTAGCCACCTTCCGCCATGACGGACCTTACCTCGACGGCCGGCGTCCGAGCCATGTGCGGTACGGGAGCTTGCGAGAAGACATCGGTCGGCGTGATTTTACCATTAACGGAATGGTCTACGATCCGCTGCAGGACCAGGTCATCGATTGGGTCGATGGCAGAAAAGATCTGAAAGACAAGCGCATTCGCGCCATCGGCAAGCCGCGCGAGCGATTTGAAGAGGACCGATTGCGCATGGTGCGGGCGATTCGCTTTGCGGCAAGTTTGGATTTTGCCGTCGAAGACGACACTTCTGCGGCGATTCGTGAATTGGCTCCGACCATCACCGTGGTTTCTTGGGAACGGATCGGTGATGAGGTCACACGGATCCTGACGGAAGGCGGAGCGAGGAAAGGGTTCGAACTGCTGGATGAGGCGGGTTTGCTGAAAGTGCTCCTACCGGAAATCGAGGCGATGAAAGGTGTTGAGCAAAGTCCGGAGCACCATCCGGAAGGCGATGTTTTCATTCATACGATGCTAACGCTCAGCTATTTGGATTCACCTACGGAGACTTTGGCCTATGGTTGCCTTCTGCACGACGTCGGCAAGCCGGCTTGTATCCGGCGGGAGGACGGCCG
>DASQUN010000056.1:0-4654 GCA_035641275.1 Candidatus Udaeobacter sp.
CGAAAGCGCTTACGAACCGGTGCTTGAAAGCAGACTCTTGCTAAAACGCCTGGATCTTTCTTCGGGTTTAACGCAACGGCTGCAGGCAATCTGTTCCGGCCTGGCTGGACCCTGCTTTTTCTCATACGCAACCAGTTTTAGATGTGCCGCACAGGTCGGTTTGTTGCACCTGGCGCAAACGTCACCCTCGTATTTGGCGAATTTCTCAGAACAAACATGACAGCACCAGGGGATGATCATGGTTTCACTATGGCACCACTCAACGTCGCATGAAAATGCTCATCGCAGGACTTGCCGTTCCGTCAGATCTTTGATTTGAGCGCTGGACATTCCCAAGAGCTCGCCAAGGACGGCTTCGTTGTCTTCACCCGCAGTATGAACTATTTCGTTTCGGCAGACTTGAGTCGCCTTTAGGCGCACGGAAGGGCCGGCACGGGTCACCCATCCGATCGCTTTGTGATAGACCTCGCGCGCAAAACCGCGCTCGCGAAGATGGGGATCGCGATACAGATCCTCCGCCGTTTGCACAATTCCAGCCGCGATTCCTTCCCGCTGCGATATTAGCATGATCTGATGCGGGGTGTACTGCGTCGTCCAGGACTCAACCAGGGCATCGAGTTGCTTACGGTTTTCAACTCGCGAAGCAAGATCGGCGAACCGAGGATCTGTGGTCCATTCGCGATGCCCGGTGATCTCGCAGAAGCGCGCCCACTCTTCCTGTGTTTCGACGGAAATGACGCACCAACGGTCATCGCCTTTGCACCGATAGCAGCCATGCGGAGCCGCTAGTGGGCTAAAATTTCCCAGCGCCTCAGGCTCGCGGCCGTTTATGAGCCATTCCAAATAGGCTGGGCCCAGCATGCAAGCGGCCGCCTCCGCCTGCGAGATGTCGATGTACTGGCCTTTGCCGGTCCGCGCGCGATAATGGAGGGCGGCAAGAATCGCAACCGCTCCAAAAGATGGCGCGACATAGTCTGGAAAAGCCGTCTGGCAAGCGGCTCCCGGCCGCTCGACCTCCGGATCGCGCCAGAGATAAGTCATTCCCGAAAACGCCATGAGAATCGGGCCGAAGCTAACGAAGTCGCGCCGCGGGCCGGTTTGTCCGAAGGCTTGCAGACTTGCCATGATGATGTCCTGCCGAACTTGCTTCATCCTCGGGTAATCCAGGCCCCAACTTGCCATGACGCGCGCGCTGAAATTCTCCGCCACCACGTCGGATAAAGCGATGAGCCGTTTGGCCAGTGCCAACCCTTCGGGATCTTTCATGTTGACGGCAATTCTTTTTTTATTGCGGTTGCTTTCAATATCCGAGGTGATTTGCCACGTTTGACCGCGCTGCGGACCGCGAAGCACACGTCCCGGTTCGATCACAATGACCTCAGCGCCGTGCTCGGCTAACAGACTGGCCAAGGCGGGGCCGACGATTCCGGTTGGGAAGCTGATGACGCGAACCCCGCTGAACGGCAGTGCAGTTAGGTTGGCTGCAGCGGTCTCGTTCGGAAGCTCGGCCAACCATTCCGATGATCGTGATAGTTCTTGGGTAACCAGTTTCTGGTGCTCACCCAACTGCGGCGCGCCCCATCTTACACGCCAAGGACTTTCAGAAAACCTGTAGGGATCGCCGGGAAAGCGGTGTGACCCGAGATAGGGATGATTGACTTCGGCGACATATTCCCGATGCTTCGTCTGT
The DNA here is from genome assembly GCA_035641275.1 of Candidatus Udaeobacter sp. Classification (GTDB taxonomy): domain Bacteria; phylum Desulfobacterota; class Binatia; order UBA9968; family UBA9968; genus DASQUN01. Next base: position 1,691 of record DASQUN010000056.1, read on the forward strand.
TCATCTTCGAGAAACGCGCTGGGAGAATTGACCGGCGAGGCGGCCAACCGCTTCGACTGGAACTCTTCGAATAAGCCGCTTGTATCATAGTTCATCGTTCGGGCTTCGATAATTCCGTCGAGGATGGGCCGTAGTGGAAATCTGTTTTGCACGTTTTCGAGTTTTGGATCCATAAGCTCCGGTGGATTTCCCAGCCAATCGACGAGACGCCTCCAATGATCCGGCTGATTGCAGAAGATTCGCGTGTAGCCGTCCTTGCATTTATACGTTTCTGCGACGGTCGTGGCCTGGCTGTGGCCGGTACGTTCAAGAATTTCGCTGGTCGCGCTGTATCTGGTAATCAGTCTAAGGAACGGATCAGCGACAAGGACATCCTGGAGGGAGACTTCGACGTGTTCGCCGCGCCCGGTGCCGCGCCGATTGTAAAGCGCGATAAGAATTCCGAACGCCGCGTGCACGGAGGCTAAATGGTATGCGACATCGCAGGGGCCAACCAGCGGCGGCCGCCCGGGATGGCCACAAACGTTCATCAAGCCACCCATGGCAAAAGCCACAATGTTCGGCGCCTTGAAATCACGGTAGGGACCGGTGAGGCCGAAGCCGGTGATCGACGTAAGAACAAGAGCGGGATTGACGGCGCTTAGAGCATCGAAACCAAAGCCGCTGTCGGCAAGATATCGGCCCGATTCGTCTTCGATCATGACGTCGGCGCTGCTGATAAGATCGCGAAGCATTTGCCGCTTGTCTGCCGATTGCCAGTCGAGAACAATCCCCAACTTGTTCGTATGGTAGGCAACAAACGAGAGGCTTCCCTCTCGATGCGGCACATCTTGCTTGAACGGTCCTTGCCTTCGCAGCGGATCCCCGACCGGCGGCTCGATGAGAATCACCTGCGCTCCAAGATTGGCGAGCAACAGGCCGCAGTAACCCCCCATGCGTCCGGTAAAGTCGAGAACACGCAAACCCTGGAGCGCACCAGGGGACTCGGATGGATCGATGTCAATTTCCACGATTCCTCTCCTGATCGGTCCACAGGAGCCCAGAGTATATTTGCAGTCGGCCGGACTCGGCAAGCGATATAAGGCGCACGCTTCATGATTTCGCTTTTCGCTAGACTCGCACTGGAAACGCGAGAAACGACGGCCTTTACCGTTGACAGGTATGTGCCAACGGCAATAAAGGAAGGACAAACAAGAATCGTTCGTCTCCGAGGGAGGTCAGTATGAAAGCTGCATGGGAAACCGTCACGGTCGACAACAGTCCGATGAAACTCTATCTCTGCCAGCCCGATGGCCCAGGCCCGTTTCCAGCTGTCGTCGTCATTCAGAATCAGGACGGGGTCGCCGAATTTACCCAGGAAATGACCCGAAGGATCGCTGAGGCAGGTTACCTCGGCATCGCCCCCGACCTCTACCACCGCAACACGCTAGAAACCAACTCCGATCATCAGAAGCGGGCCGCCAGCCGGCATGACAGCGGAGTCATCAAAGACGTCAACGCCACGGTGGAGTTCCTGCGCGGTTGCGCGACGGCTGATTCGGGGCGGCTCGGCATCGTCGGCTTTTGCATGGGCGGCCGGGTCGCGTTTCTAATGGCCGCGGCTAACCCGATGTTTCGCGCGGCAGTCGATTTCTATGGGGGCGGCATTTACAAAGCCTGGGGAGATGGCCCGGCACCCGCCGAATGTGCTGGGCAAATTCATTGTCCGATCCAAGGTCATTTCGGCGAACTCGACAAAAATCCACCGGCAGACGAAATGCGGACGCTCGACGCGGAGCTGAAGCGATTAGGGAAACCCCATGAGTTCTACTTTTACCCGGACGCCGGCCACGCCTTTAATCGAAAGGGCTGGGAAGGCTATCGGCCTGACGCCGATGCTGCCTCTTGGCCGCGGACAGTAGATTTCTTTAAGACGCATCTTGCCGACAGCCGAGCGAAGCAGGCTGCGGCTGCGCGCTGACCCGTCAGCGATCCATTCGTTCCAGTCTGTTCCAGTCTTTTGAAGGCGGCGTCTCTTCGAACTTCCTTCGGTCGTTATGGAACTCTCGTATGCTAGTATCTGTTCAGCGCTCTGCGATCAGCACGAATCTCATTTTCAATCTGCCGGATACGTGCGAGATCCTGCGCTATAATCCAACGAGGCGCGTGACGCGCGCGATCGTATTCCAATTTATGTCGCGCGCGGGCCAGCTCTCGATAATCACTCCGTAGCTCGGCGCGCCGGCTCCACCGACGGTCACGCTCTGACCAGCCCCGGTAATCGTGCCCCACCGCCGGTCCAGCGGCCATCAACAAAGAGCCAGCAATAAGACTTCCAAATACCATAGTTTTGATTTTAGCATTCATAAACACCCTCCTTTTGCCTCTTGAATTCATTCGCCGCCTCAAAGAGTCCCAGCCAACGCGGCAGGCTTTGCTGACGGATGTCAGCCTGATCCACTGAATAGGCAATGGCCGTGCCGACCCATGACAAGGCTTGGAATTTCAATATCTTAAAATATTAGGCAATTTTCGACGCGGGCGAAAAAGTGACAGTCGGGTAGAAATTACCCGGCAACCATTCATGCTTTGCATCGGCAAAGAAATAGTTTCTGCCGACGCGGCGCAAGCCAGTTCACTTTTGTGGACACCTGACATCTATTCGACCGAGGCCCGGGCCCTTCCGAGCACGGTCAATGGGTCTGTGGCTTGTAGGCCCCCGCCCCGTCCTCTCCAAGGGTGGCCATTTCCAACAGCCCCGACCTGAACGCCACCTTCACGTTCGTGTGCCCGCGCTCTCCATGACTCGGCCTCGGTCGCTTCGTGGCTACTTACTTACGAACTCCTTGGTAACTTCGTTTGAATAATTCGAACGTCATTCCCGCCAAGCTGGCGATAGCTAGCGCGAGCCGGAATCCAGGAATGTTCATTATCATTTGCGATCACCCTCGACGATGAAAGGTGGACCGAAGGGCGAGGGTGGAG
>DASQUN010000057.1:0-4921 GCA_035641275.1 Candidatus Udaeobacter sp.
ACTTGCTCCGCCAAACGCAGTATTCGATTCCTCAACTCGCCTTCTGGTAACGGCTCAAACTTATTGAATAACGGGGCGATGAGCGTGGGATAGATGATCACCATGATGAGCTGAAAGCCGGCGATGAACAGAAAGGCCCAAATCCACCAATAGAAACCTGCCGTGTCCATCAGCCAAAGAACGACGAAAAGAAAAGGGACACCAATCACGATGCCGAGCAAAAGCCCTTTTAGTTTATCCGCAAAATAGAGCCTCACTGTGGTTTTGTTAAAACCAAACCGTGCTTCCAGCCGAAAGGTCGCGTAGAGATCCATCGGCAAATTCGCACCCGCCAAGATCAAACCGACGGCGAAGCAAAAAAAGATTCCGTGGACGTACATACCCGGAAAGACCCGGCTTGCCAGTTGTTGCGCGAGTCGATCAACAAACGGCAAAATGCCGCAGAATAGAATAATGAGCGTGCTCAGACGATGATAGATCTCGGCCCAACGCTGGAACTCGCCTTTGGCCAGGGTATATTGAACCGATTTGTCGAATTCTTCAGAATTTATTTTCCCTTGAAAAAAATCAGGAATCTTGCGTTCCATCCAGCGCGCGCGAACATAGCGCTGGTTTAACTCGTTGAGACCAAACTCGACGAGAAATTCCAGAGTGAAAAGCGCGAGGAATAACGCGACGATCAGTTGATCCATCAGGACGCACGGCGATTTGGAACAGGAACTAACAACTGAAAAAGAGGCGAGGATGCGTCAAGCAGGAAGCGCGCCGTACGCGAAGGTAAGCTGGCCTTCGTTCTCGTCGACTTCAACCTTACCGCCGTTTTGCAATTTGCCGAACAGGATTTCATCCGCGAGCACTCGCTTGATCTCGTTCTGAATCAGCCGTGCCATCGGGCGAGCGCCAAACGCCGGATCATAGCCCCGTTCCGCGAACCAACGCCGTGCCTTGGGGGTCAGCTGGAGAAAAACCTTTTTCTCGTTAAGCTGCTGGTCGAGTTCCATAATGAACTTATCCACGACCTTTTCGATAATCTCCAAACTCAAGGAATTAAAGGCAATCATCGCATCGAGCCGATTGCGAAATTCAGGGCTAAACATCTTTTCAATCGCTTCTTTCCCTTTGCCGGCGTTCGACTGGGCGCCAAAGCCCAGCGGCGCGCCGCTCATCTCGCGCGCCCCCGCATTGGTGGTCATGATCAAGACAATGTTTCGGAAGTCCGCCTTTCTCCCGTTGTTGTCGGTCAGCGTGGCATGATCCATCACTTGCAATAGAATATTGAAGAGATCCGGATGAGCTTTCTCAACCTCGTCAAGCAGCAATACCGCATAGGGATTTCTGTTGATCGCGTCCGTCAGTAACCCGCCCTGATCGAAGCCGACGTAACCGGGCGGCGCGCCGATCAGCCGCGACACGGTATGTTTTTCCATGTATTCGCTCATGTCGAAGCGGATAAATTCGATACCCATGACGTGCGCCAGCTGTTTAGCCACTTCGGTTTTGCCTACACCCGTGGGCCCTGAGAACAGAAAACAACCGATCGGTTTCTCGGGATGGCCCAGCCCCGAGCGCGAGAGTTTGATCGTGCTCGCCAGCATGTCAATTGCGGCATCTTGACCGAAGACGGTGAGCTTTAGATCTCGCTCGAGGTTTTGCAGCTGCTCTTTGTCGGAGACCGAAACGCTGCGCGGCGGGATTTTGGCAATCTTGGCGACAATTTTTTCGATGTCTTTGGGACCGATGGTTTTCTTGCGTTTCTCCGGTGGCAGGATTTTCACTGCGGCGCCGACTTCATCAATCACGTCGATGGCCTTATCCGGCAGGCGGCGATCGTTGATGTGCTTGGCGGAGAGCTCCACCGCCGCATGCAATGCATTCACCGAATAGTGGACCCCATGATGTTTTTCGTAGTGAGGTCTCAATCCCTGAAGTATTTTGTATGCCTCGTCAACGCTAGGCTCGGGAATGTCGATTTTTTGAAAGCGGCGCGCCAGGGCACGGTCGCGTTCAAAATAACTCTTGTAGTCGTGATAGGTGGTCGAGCCGATGCACTTGAGCTCTCCTGACGCGAGAGCGGGCTTTAGAATATTCGAAGCGTCCATCGAGCCACCGCTGGTCGCTCCGGCACCCACGATCGTGTGAATCTCGTCGATGAACAGAATCGAGCTGGTTTGTTTCTTAAGGCCGGCCAGAACTCCCTTCAGCCTCGCTTCGAAATCTCCGCGAAACTTTGTGCCGGCGAGTAACGCTCCCATGTCGAGCGCATAGATAACCGCATCTTTGAGCGCATCGGGCACTTCACCGCGATGGATCTTCAGCGCTAATCCTTCGGCCAGCGCCGTCTTTCCGACGCCGGGATCGCCGACGTAAATGGGATTATTCTTGCGCCGCCGGCACAGGACATGGATGGTACGCTCGATCTCATCGTCTCGACCGATGAGCGGATCGATACTCCCCTGCGCTGCCCGATTGACCAAGTTGACGGTGAAAGCTTCTAACGGATTGACGCGTGGGGCCGGTCCCTCTTCGTCATGCTCCTCTTCGGTCTGTGACTCCTCTTCGCCACTCGGAATCTTGGAGATACCGTGCGAAATGTAGTTCACAACATCAAAGCGCGTGATTCCTTGTTGCTCTAACAGATAAACCGCGTAGGAATCTGGCTCGCGGAACATGGCAATGAGCAAATTGCCACCAGTGATCTCCTTCTTCTCAGCAGACTGGGCGTGAATCACAGCTCTCTGGAGCACCCGGTGAAAGCTCAAAGTCTGTTGCGGCTCCTGGTTCAGTCCTTCGGGCAAGGTCTCCAATTGCCCGTTAAAAAATTCGTCCAGCGACTTGCGGAGCTGATCGATATCACCGCCGCAATTGATGATGGCTCCTTTAGCATCCTTGTCCTGAAGTAGAGCATAAAGCAGGTGCTCCAAACAGACATATTCGTGTCGGCGGCGCTGCGCCTCATTCAGTGCGGCTCTAAGTGTTCCCTCGAGCTCCTTGCTAATCATGCTCTAAGCCTCTTCCATCGTGCATTTCAGTGGATATTCGTGCTGCCGGGCCAAGCTCTCAACGAGCGTGACTTTAGTTTCGGCAATCTCGTAGGTATAAACACCGGCCACCCCAATGCCTTTTTTATGGACATGGAGCATGATTTGGACCGCGGCGGTATGCTCCTTATGAAACACATACTGCAGGACCTGCACTACGAATTCCTTGGTAGTATAATCGTCATTGTGCAGCAAAACTTTGAAAAGGGGAGGTTTTTTGACTTTCTTCTTGGTTTCGGTATCGAGCCCGTGGTCAAATTCCGTTTCCCTGCGGCTCATAGTCTTCCTGCCTCCTGGACCAAGACAAATTTACCACGCCTCTCTGCCTTATCGCAATCCACGACCTCAGGAGAAGAACGCGCCGGCCTACGGTCTCAACATTATGCTTGGACCGCAAGGAAGTGCTATAGTAATCACTGAGCGATCCTCGACTCTTGCATGGATTGCCAACCCAAGGAGGTGCCCTGTGCTTTCCAACAAAGTAAGCGAGATCATGACCACCAACATCACGACCAGCGACGTTTCACGCAGAGTCTCGGATGTCATGGAGAAGATGGTCTCCGAGGATGTTGGCAGGATCGTCATAACCGACAAAGACGTCCCTATCGGAATCTTCACGGAAAAAGACGTGTTAAAACGCGTAGTGAACAAGCTCGACCCAAACAAAGCTACCATTAAGGAGGTCATGACATCTCCCGCCCGGGCCGTGCGGGAAGAAACTCACATCGTGGAGGCATTCGGCAAAATGTACCGAGGGAAGTATCGCCACCTGCTGGTACGCGGACGGAGAGGGAAGATCGTGGGTATTGTCTCCATGCGCCGCATCCTGGGTCTCGCGGTCGAGCTGGGTCAAGACAAGAGCGACGCGAGAACATTGGGAAGCATCATGTCTCCCGATGTGGTAACCGTTGATCAATCCACATCCGTTTACGATACTGTTGATTTGATGGTCGAGAAAGGTCTTGGTGCGGTGGTGGTTGCAGCGGGTGTGAAGCCCACCGGGATTTTTACCGAAAGGGACGTTCTGAAGCGGCTCGCCGTGAAGGATATCAACGCGAAGGAAACGCCGATCCGACATTTGATGACGGCTCCCCTTGTTACCATGGCAAGGACGGACCTGATAAGAGACGTGCTTGCGGAGATGTACCGGCGCGACATAAGAAACATGCCGGTCTGCGGCGAAAAGGGCGAACTCATCGGAATCGTATCCATGCCCGATATACTCCAGTATGCTGAGGCCCTCGACATTGATGAAAAGGTAAGACAAAACTGGAAGGAAGTTGAGGAATACTATAATTCCGAAGATCAATATACGCCCGGCTAACGGTCTTAACGATTTGTGATGTAAGGCGAATATGCTACTATTCGAGAGTTGTCGAGCAGCCTGAAGGAGGATGTGTTTTGGATACGCCTACGATTAACGATTTGAATATATGTGTCGCCACAGAGAACGGTTCAGGGAGCGCGTCCTCGAACAATATCCTGTTTAAGGCGATCTTTAAGATGGGCATTCCCTGTTCATCGAAGAACATGTTTCCGTCGAATATCCAGGGGTTGCCCACTTGGTATCAGATTCGCGCGTCCGCAGACGGTTATGTGAGTCGCAAAGATGTCATCGACGTCATGGTGATGTTCAACGATGCCACGGCGGGAAAGGATATCTACCGAGTAAGGGATGGCGGTCTGATCCTTTACGATGACTCAACTCCCCTGCCCTCCCATCTGAAACGAGAGGGAGTCCAGTATCTAGGCGTTCCGGCCAACAAGCTGGTGACGAAACTGGTCCCCGCCTCGCCGCTGCGCGCGAAGCAGCGCAACATGGTTTACGTGGGCGCCTTGGCTCACCTTTTCGGAATCGAGATGGAGGTCATCAAGGCGGTTCT
>DASQUN010000058.1:0-3913 GCA_035641275.1 Candidatus Udaeobacter sp.
CCATAAAGCAGAAGACGCTGTAGATGCGATCGAGGTCGAATATGAAGAACTGCCGGTCGTCGTCGACCCGGAGGAATCTTTAAGGCCAGGCGCGACCCTCGTTCACGAGGACTCCAAGAATAACATTGTGTTCAGCTTCAGCGTCCACAAGGGAAATGTCGATCAGGCGTTGCGCGATGCCCCCTACACCTTGCACGAACGTTTCCGTCACCATCGGTATTGCGCCGCGCCTCTGGAATGCCGTGGCGTAGTCGCATGGGTCGAGCCGAAAACGAATATCCTTACCGTCTGGTCGTCGACGCAAATGCCCCATCTGGTTCGGCGCCAGATCGCGGCGCAGTTAGGTCTCCCGGAAGAAAGCGTCCGGGTGATCGCGCCGGATATCGGCGGAGGCTTCGGCCCTAAGGTGTTCGTCTATCCCGAGGAAATTCTTGTTCCCTTCCTGGCGCTCCAATTGGGCCGGCCGGTCAAATGGATCGAGGATCGCCGAGAACATTTTATCAGCACGGCTCACGGCCGTGATCAACTCCACGATGTCGAGATCGCCTTTGATCGAGAAGGCCGAATCCTGGCGCTACGGGACCGCTTCGTGCTCGATAACGGCGCTTACAATCCGATGGGTCTGACGGACGCGTATAATACCGCGGCGCATCTCCAGGGCCCATACAAAATCCCCAATCTGTCGGTTACCGGAACGTGCGTTTCAACGAACAAGGTGCCGAATGCTCCTTATCGAGGCGCCGGACGCCCTGAAGCCGTGTTCGTTATGGAACGCTGCATCGACAGAGTTGCGGCGAAATTGGGCATAGATCCGGCTGAAGTTCGCGAGCGAAATTTCGTCCAGCCGGAGGAGATGCCCTACCATGCCGGAATTTTGTATCGTGACGGCCAACCCATTGTTTACGACAGCGGCAACTATCCTGAGACCCTGAGGCGAGCATTGGAAGCAGCAGGTTACGAGGAGTTACGAAAACAGCAACAAAAGCTGCGACAAAATGGACGCTATCTTGGGATTGGTGTCGGCTGTTACGTCGAGGGGACGGGCGTCGGTTCGTTCGAGGGCGCTAAGGTCAGAATGGATGCATCGGGCGATCTCATCATCGCCACCGGCGCAACCGGCCACGGCCAGGGCCACGAAACCGTCTTCGCGCAGGTCGCTGCCGATCTTTGGGGCGTGGAGCCGGACGATGTGCGGCTCGTCGAAGGCGACACCTCATCCATCCCGTTCGGTTGCGGCAGTTTTGGCAGCCGCAGCACCGTCAATGTCGGCTCTGCGATTTACCAGGCCTCGGCCGTGCTTAAAACAAAAGTGCTGCGATTGGCCGCGCACCTTCTGGAAGCCAATCCTGACGATTTGGAACTTGACAACAAAAGGGTCTTTGTCCGGGGACTGCCGCAGCGCGGCGTCTCTTTCAGTGAATTGGCCCGCGCGGCGGTGCCGGGCTGGGCCTCAAAGCTGCCGGATGGATTGGAGCCGGGCCTGGAGGCCACGTTTTACTTCGTGCCGCCGACCGTAACCTGGGCAAATGCCGTCCATGTGGCGGTCATCGAGGTAGACATCCAAACGGGTCAAATTACGCTCCTCGATTATGTCGTCTCGCACGATGCCGGAAAACTTATCAACCCACTCTTAGTTGACGGGCAGATCCACGGCGGTGTGGCACAAGGAATCGGCGCCGCACTTTACGAAGAGATCGCTTATGATACGAACGGACAGTTGCTCAGCGGCAGCTTCATGAATTATCTCTTGCCGGGCTCGATGGAGGTGCCGAAGATAAAGACCGTTCATCTGGAATCGCCTTCGCCACTCAATCCTTTAGGCGTAAAAGGACTGGGAGAGGGAGGTGCGATTGCGCCGCCCGCGGCGATCGCGAATGCGTTGGCGGATGCGCTTCAGTCCTTCGGTGCCGAGGTAAACGAGATCCCGCTCAGTCCCGATCGAGTCCTGGCGTTTCTGGCGCGCAAAGAGGTTGATTTTGAAGCCCGCACCGTTTGACTACCTTGCGCCGCAAACGATTGAGGAAGCTTTGGAGGCTCTGCGGCAAACCAGTTCCGACGCCCGGCTTCTTGCCGGCGGCCAAAGCTTGATGCCGCTTTTGAACCTTCGGCTGACCAAACCAAAAATCCTGATCGATCTGAACGGCATTGCGGCGCTCGAAGGCATTCAGGAAAGCGCCGGCGATCTTTCGCTTGGCGCGATGACGAGGCAGAGCAAGGTTGAGCGCTCTTCGCTGGTACAGCTGAAGTGCCCAATACTCGTCGCGGCGCTCCGGCAGGTCGGCCATGTGGCGATTCGCCACCGCGGCACGATTGGTGGAAGCCTGGTTCATGCCGATCCCGCGGCTGAGCTTCCGGCCGTCGCTCTCGCGCTCGATGCAAAGTTCGAGGTCGTCCGGGACGGCGTGAAGCGCACCATCGCCGCGGAGGAATTTTTCATCGATTACCTGACCACGGCTCTGGGCTCCGATGAAATCCTCGAGAAAGTCGTTTTCCCGGTCCTCCAACCCTTCTCGGGCTACGCGGTTGAGGAGATCACACGCCGCCACGGCGACTTTGCCATCGCCGGTGTCGTCGCTGTCGTTACGCTGGATGACGCCGCGAGGATGGACGAGACGCGGATCGCCCTTTTCGGCGTCGCGCCCACAGCGATACGCGCTCGTGCAGTGGAGGCGGCGTTAAGAGGTCAAACGCCCGATGCGGCTGTGATCCGAGATGCAGCGGCGCTTCTCGACGATCTACTGGACCCACCGTCGGACGTCCATGGTTCGAGCGCGTACCGGAAGCACGTATCCACTATCCTAGCGGTTCGGGCTTTGACGAGAGCCGTTCAACAGTGCCATGAGAGGCGGTTGACATGACGGCAAAGCGGGCCATCAAGATCATCGTCAACGGAAAGAGCTACGAAGGGCTTGTCGAACCGCGTCTCTCACTGGCCGATTTCCTCCGCGACCACCTTGAACTTACCGGAACTCATCTGGGCTGCGAACAAGGAATATGCGGCAGCTGCACGGTTCTTTTTAACGGCGAGACCGTCCGTTCATGCCTGCTTCTCGCTGTGCAAGCGAACCGAGGCGTGGTCCTTACGGTTGAAGGATTGGCGGCGCTGACAAGGGATGGCCAGCAGCTCCATCCGATTCAGCAGGGATTCTTGGAGCTTCTCGGCTTCCAATGCGGCTTTTGCACGCCAGGTTTCCTGATGACCATCTATGAATTTCTGAGCGAAAACCCTTGCCCGTCCGAAGAGGAAATACGTGAGCGATTGAGCGGTAACCTTTGCCGCTGCACCGGATACCAGAATATCGTCGCGGCGGTTTCATGGGCGGCAGAGCGTCTACGGGAAAAATCGGAGTAGTGATGTCGCCTGACCGCTGTCGAAATGGTTAGAAGTTTTATTACTGAACATCGACTTAGTCATATTACTTTCAAACTCTTGGATGTTCAAAACCAAGATCCTCGCGCGATTTTATGTTTCTCTCGCTAAAAAAATCCCCCTCAATCCCCCTTTATGAAAGGGGGAATTTGCAAAACGAGGAAAATTCCCCTCTTTGAAAAAGAGGGGCTAGGGGAGATTTTAGACAGTGTGATGGCTACGATTTTAAGCCTCAAAGATATCGGAAAGACCTGGCACATCGAGCGAACTAAAGAGCAGGTCGTGGCGCTCGGCGGCATCAGTTTAGAGGTCGAGCAGGGCGAGTTTTTGGTGCTCGTCGGGCCGTCGGGCTGCGGCAAATCGACCCTGCTCCAGATCATCGCCGGGCTGGAGAAACCGGCAAGCGGCACGCTCGACGTGAGTCGATCCGTGGACGGCCAAAAGCAAACGAGCATGGTCTTTCAAGAATATGCGCTTTTCCCCTGGCGTACCGTCCTCGAAAACGTCGTCTTCGGTCCGGAAGTACGAAGCGTGCCAAGAACC
>DASQUN010000059.1:0-5439 GCA_035641275.1 Candidatus Udaeobacter sp.
GCAAGGAACAGACGATGCGCATTCTCGGGAAATTCCTCGACACAAAAGATCGAGAGGCGCTGGAGGAGTCCTGGGCGTACGCCGCGAAAATGCCAGCCAAGCCCTATGCCGTCGAAAGCGCGGTTCAGGCGGTCATCAATCATCTAGCCGATGGGGATGTCAAATACGGCAACTTCAAGCCTGGCGAGTTCATCGATCCCGGTCCGTTAGCGGAATTCGATAAGAGCGGTACCATCGACCGGCTCTACACTTCCCACGATGTCAAAGGTAGGTAGACCGCGTCTTGTTCAGCGCTCGGTGCGCTGGTAATCTTTGTTTTCGATGATCCGGGATAGGGACAAGGGACAATTTCGGCTAATCGCCGATTTTAAGCCGCAGGGCGACCAACCCGACGCGATTGAACAACTCTCACGGGGGCTAGAGCGACGTAGGAGACATCAGGTTCTGTTAGGCGTAACGGGTTCGGGGAAAACGTTTACCATGGCCAATGTCATCGCCCGAGCCAACAGGCCGACGCTTGTTATCGCTCCGAACAAGACTTTAGCGGCCCAGCTGTACAACGAGTTCAGAGAACTGTTTCCGGAAAACGCCGTACGCTATTTCGTAAGCTACTACGACTACTATCAGCCTGAGGCCTATGTTCCTTCGACCGACACTTACATCGAAAAGGACGCATCGATCAACGATGAGATTGACAAGTTGCGACATTCCGCGACCAAGGCGTTGTTGGAAAGGCGCGATACGGTGATCGTGGCGAGCGTTTCTTGCATTTATGGTCTAGGCTCTCCCGAGGCTTACTTTGACTTGATGGTTTATCTCGAGGAAGGAACGACGATACAGCGCGATCAGATGCTGCGGAAACTCGTGGATATCCAGTACCAGCGCAGCGACTATGATTTCCATCGGGGCACCTTCCGTGTCCGCGGCGATATCGTCGAAGTGTTTCCCGCCTATGAGGATAGTTCGGCGCTGCGAATCGAATTCTTCGACGAAACCATCGAAGCGATCCACGAAATCGATCCGATCCGAGGAAAAATTCAACGGCGTGTCGATAAAGCCTGTATCTACCCCGCAAGTCATTACGTGACCGGCGAAGAGCGGATGAAACAGGCCATTCTGGGTATCCGAGCGGAGCTTCGGGAACGACTCCAAGAGCTCCGTGGACAGCGGAAATTGCTGGAGGCCCAACGGCTCGAACAGAGAACACTTTATGACCTTGAATTGCTCGAGGAGATGGGCTTCTGCCCGGGTATCGAGAACTACTCGCGCCATTTGACCGGTCGTAAGCCGGGAGAGCCACCGCCGACGCTGCTCAGCTATTTTCCGAACGACTTTATGCTCTTTATTGACGAAAGTCATGTCACCGTTCCGCAGATCGGCGGAATGTATCGGGGGGACCGGTCGCGTAAAGAGACACTGGTCGAGTACGGCTTCCGCCTGCCCTCAGCTTTGGACAATCGACCGCTAAGTTTCGAAGAATTTGACGCCTGCTTAAACCAGGTCCTCTATGTTTCCGCGACACCGGCCGAATATGAAATGGCCCAGAGCCGGGGAGCGGTGGTGGAACAGTTAATTCGCCCCACCGGGCTAATGGATCCCGAAATTATCGTGCGTCCGGCGCGCAACCAAGTGGACGATCTGCTCGAAGAAATTCGTCAGACGGTGGAACGTAGAGAGCGGGTTCTGGTTACGACATTAACGAAGCGGATGGCTGAGGATCTGACGGACTATTACCAGGACTTGAACGTCAAGGTTCGTTACCTGCACTCGGATATCGAAACCATTGAACGGGTCGAGATTATTCGCCAGTTGCGAATGGGGCAATTCGATGTTCTGGTCGGAATCAATCTGCTGAGAGAGGGACTGGATTTGCCCGAGGTGTCCCTGGTTGCGATCCTTGACGCGGACAAGGAAGGCTTCTTGCGCTCGGATCGCTCGCTCATCCAGACCATCGGGAGAGCGGCCCGCAACGTGGCCGGCAGAGTCATTCTTTATGCTGATTCGATCACGGATTCTATGAAGCGTGCCATCGACGAGACGAACCGAAGGCGGCGACTTCAAGGGGCTTTCAACGAGGAACATGGGATTACGCCCCAGACGATCGTCAAGTCGCTCGGGTCGCCATTGGTGAAGATCTACGAGGCGGATTACGTGAATATCCCCCTAGCCGCCGAAAAGCCCGCGAAGTATGGTTTGGCGGATCTTTCACGCAAAATCCTGCAGCTCAGAAAGGAAATGAAAAAGGCCGCTGAGAATCTGGAGTTTGAAAGGGCGGCGGAACTGCGCGATCAGATTCGCGAGCTGGAAGAACGTGAGCTGGCGTTGCGGGAGCCGGTTTTCACGAGCCTTGCCGATCGTTGATGTCAAAAAACGAGGAATTAAACAGACTGGATAGTCGCGACTAAAGCTCTTCCGCATCCGAGACGTGGGTCACGTTCACCGCGGCTTCCAGTGGATCGCTCGGACGCATCGGCGTCGGAGCGTCTTCGTCACCGCTAGACTGGGAGTATCGTACCCATCGGACCTTAGTGTTTCCCGGCTGTTCCGTGAAAATCGTCGCGACAAAGAAGACTGCAATGGCCAAGCCGCTCAGAGAATAGAGAACAAAAGGCTGCATCGAACCGGTGTTGGAGATGTAATCTCCCCATTGGACCATAAACCCTAAATAGTAGGTGAACAGGTAGGTGATGAGAAGGCAGACTTTAACTCGGTTCCAGAGCAAAAAAGGGAGTAGGCTCGCGATGAAAAAGAAAACCTGCCAGATAGGGATCAATTGGTTGAAAACTCCCAGTTGCAGTAAATGATCTATGTCGAACATGCGATGCTCCATGCTTTGTCCTAAGTTTTCGTGCGTTGCCGGTGAGTAAGGTACTGCGCTCCGAAGGGCGAGAGTTCCAAAACCCATGCCAATGGATGTATACTTATCCTTCCGAATTTGCTGCAAAAAAGGAATGAAAAACGCGGAAAATTAGCGAAAAATGTGCACTCTGGATCAAAGATGTACAAAGCGTCTGCTGCTCTGGTACCCGGCTCTCTTTGATCTGTTTGGGTGTCACACGCAGAGACCACGGATGGTGAGTCGGTCGGCAACACGAGCATGAGATCGATGATTTCCCTCACGGAAAAACTCGCCAATCTTCCCTCGCGTCCCGGCGTCTATCTGATGCGGGGTAAGGGTGGAAAAGTGATTTACGTCGGCAAGGCGATGGATCTACGCGTCCGCGTCCGCGCCTATTTCAACAATGCGGACGAGCGTTCGCAGATTCAGTTTCTGCTTCGCCGCGTTGAAGATCTCGACACCTTGGTTACGAGCAACGATAAAGAAGCGCTCATTCTGGAAAACAATCTGATCAAGCAATACAAGCCGCGCTACAACATTCGGCTGAAAGACGACAAGAGCTATCTAAGCATCAAAGTCACGACCCAGCACCCGTGGCCGAGGATCTTCGCCACGCGAAAAATCGTCAAAGACGGGAGTCGGTATTTCGGGCCGTTTTCTTCCGCCGTCGCGGCGCGGGAAACCATTGATATCATCGAAAAACATTTTTTGCTGCGAAACTGCACGGAGAACAATTTCAGGAATCGCAGCCGGCCGTGTCTGCAGTATCAAATCAAACGTTGTCTGGCGCCTTGTGTTCTGGCCGTCAACCCGGAGGAGTATCGGGAACAGGTGCGGCAAGCGATGCTGTTTATCGAAGGGCGGCAGCAGGAACTGATCGCCGAGCTCAGACGAAAAATGCAGGAGAAGTCCGCCGCGCTGGAGTTCGAAGCGGCAGCGAAGATTCGCGATCAGCTTCAGGCGGTCGAGAAGACCTTGGAAAAACAGCGGATGGTATCCCACTGGGGGGCCGATCAGGATATTTTCGGTCTCTATCGAGAGGGCGGCTTCATCGAAGTCCAGGTGCTGCTCGTGCGGCAGGGAAAGTTAACCGGCAATCAGTCCTACTCGTTGGAAGATCTTGAGTTTCCCGATGAAGAGATCATGGGTTCCCTGCTGACGCAGTTCTACCAGGGACATCGCTTTATTCCCGACGAGATTTTGTTGCCGGTGTCATTGGACGACCGGGAGGCGCGCGAAGACTATTTGGGTGAACGCAAGGGTAAAAAGGTCAGCATCACTTGTCCTCAACGAGGCGACAAGCGACAGCTCGTTGAAATGGCCGCGCAGAACGCTCAACAGAGTTTCTTCGAGCGCCACGACCAGGAAAAGGCGCGTGAAAGGATGCTCCTGGAGCTTCAATCCCAGTTGCGCTTGCGGCACTACCCCCAACGGATCGAGTGCTTCGACATCTCCACGATTCATGGCGCGCATGCGGTGGGCTCCATGGTCACATTCATCAACGGCGAGCCGGATAAGACGCGGTATCGTCACTACCGAATTCGCAGCATCGACGCCTCCTCGGGCGGGGACGACTTTGGCATGATGCTCGAGGTTCTCAAGCGCCGCTTTTCGCGAGGCACACAGGAGGCCGATTTGCCAGATCTGGTCGTTGTCGATGGCGGCAAAGGGCAGCTGGCCATGGCTCTAGCCGCGATGGCCGAAGTGGGTGTGACCGGCGTGGAGGCCATCGGCTTGGCCAAGATGCGCGTCCAGGCCGCACCCCGCAGCGCCGAAATTCAACGACTGGAAGAGAGAGTATTTTTACCCGGTCAGACTAATCCGATCATTTTGAAGCGCAATTCAAATGTCCTTTTCTTGTTACAGCGGGTTCGAGACGAGGCACACCGGTTCGCGATTACCTACCATAAGAAGTTGCGATCCAAGCACACGCTCTATTCCGCTTTGGATCAAATTCCTGGCGTGGGCGGGGCGCGAAAGCGCGCGCTTCTACGCGCGTTTGGCAGCATCAAAAGAATCGAAGAAGCCAGTTTGGACGACCTTTTGAAGGTGCCTCGTATGAACGAGAAGCTCGCCCGGCATATTCTTGAATCGTTTCACTCCATGCCATAATAAAGTCAGCCCATGGCTTCCGATAAGGCTGAAACGCCTGCGGGTCACGCCAGCATCATTCAGCCTTCTCATTGGCTTTTCGTTTTGACGCTGTCGTTGCTGACGGGTCAGGCTGTGGCGGCGCTTACCGTCCAGCTGCCCGCCGAATTGGTTCTTCTCGGATTTGCGCCGCTCCTTTTGCTTTTCTCGGCGCCGCGACGACGGCTGGCCTTATTGGGCAGCGCAGGGTTTTTGCTGTTCGCGATGGGCTACATTCGACATCAAACCCTGCTCGCTCCCACTTTCCCCTCGAACCATCTGCGATCGGTGATGAATGAAGCCGTTCCTCTCTACCTGGAGGGGACATTGATTCAAGAGCCGGAAAAATTATCGAATCGGAGCCGGTGGATACTCCGTTCTGAGCGTCTCTGGCATCCTACCGGCGCGGAGGAGATCGGCGGTGACCTCCTACTGACTGTTCGAACTGTTCATCGTGAGTGGCGGTTCGG
>DASQUN010000060.1:0-3657 GCA_035641275.1 Candidatus Udaeobacter sp.
GTGCCCGCGCTCTCCATGACTCGGCCTCGGTCGCTTCGTAGCTACTTACTTACGAAATCCTTCGTAAATACCTGTTGATCGGACAAAATCCTTGGGCTAGAATCCATTTCATCAAATGCGGGTGGGGACTATGGCGCAGAAAAAAATCGTACATATCGTCGGCACCGGAACCATCGGAGAGCCGCTGATCGGTATTTTGTCGACCTTTCACGAACAATTCGGGATCGACGAAGTGACCTTTCACAAGCGCACTCCCTTGCTTACGGACCGCTCGAAAGTGATCGTTTTGGGCAGCAAAGGCGCCAAGCTTTGCGTCGACAAAGAGCGTCGGCAGAAGTTCATTGACATGGGAATGCAGCCGAGCTACGAGGCTGAAGAAGCCATCGAACGGGCCATGGTCATTATCGACTGCACGCCGGTCGGCAACCAAAACAAAGAGAAATTGTACAACAAGTATGCGGGCAACGGTCGTGGCTTTATCGCCCAGGGAAGCGAATACGGATTCGGCAAGATGTACGCCCGCGGCATCAACGACCAGGCCCTAGTCAAAAGTAAGGATAACTTCATTCAAGTCGTCAGTTGCAACACGCACAATCTCGCAGTGCTGATCGATACGGTCGCTCTGGGTCCGGAAAAGGAAGACAACCTGGAAGAAGGTCGCTTCGTGTGCATGCGGCGCGCCAACGACTTGAGCCAGGACGGTGAATTCATCGCGGCTCCGGAGGCCGGCAAGCACGATGACGCGCAGTTCGGCACCCATCAGGGGCGGGATGCTCACCAGCTGTTCAAAACATTAGGCCTGGACTTAAACATCTATTCGTCGGCTTTAAAGCTCAACACCCAGTACATGCACACGATTCATTTCAATCTGCACTTGCGGCGAGGGATCAAACAGGATGAGCTCATGCGCCGGTTTAAATCGAACGGCCGTGTGGCGCTGACCAACAAGAAATCGTCCGCCTCGGTTTTCTCTTTTGGCCGCGATCATGGTTTGTTCGGACGAATTCTAAATCAGACGGTCATCGTCACGCAGAGCTTGGCCATGAGGGGTGACAAAGAAATCGTCGGCACATGCTTCACTCCTCAGGACGGGAATTCCCTGCTGAGCAGTCTCGCTGCAACCCTGTGGTTTCTCTATCCAGATTCCTACGAGGAAAAGCTCGAACCGGTTAGACCTTATTTCTTTAGCGAGATCTGAAGCCAATACAGGTTCAGGCTAAAGGGTCAGAGGTAAGCCAAGTCAGCCCGCGCCACGCGCGAGTCCTTGAACCGTTGAGCGCAGCGCCGGTCAGTTCTTCACGTTATACAGACGAATTCCTTCAAACCGCACGCTATCACCGGCCTTGAAACCGTGACGGCGAGAGAGACCTCCGTTTATTTCGAGCACGTACTGGCTCGCGGCGGTCACCGAGCGCGAATTGAGGGAAAAGGGAGCTACTTGTTCTACGATGCCGACGATCTTGCGATCCTTACCAATAAAAATCATGTCCAACGGTATCGGTGTGTTCTTCATCCAGAATGACTGCTGAGCTTCGCTCGGAAATAGGAATAGCATGCCTTGATCCGCGGCCAGCTCCCGGCGGTATTGCAGACCCTGCTCTCTTTTAGCCGGCGTGTCGGCGATCTCAACCTGGAATACAAGTTCGCGTCCCTCCTCTGTCGCAATGACCACCTTAGGCTGGGCTTGGCACGCAGTGACAAGGGACGTAAGTAGAACCGGATAAAAAAGGTAACCGGCAACCCTCATGCTATTTTCTCAGTCCCCGCGCGATGATCTCAGCGATATCTAAGACCTCCATCGCCGTTTCCGGCTCTTCCTTAGCGGCTTCTTCCGTAAGCATCCGCATGCAAAACGGGCAGCCTGTGGCCACCGTCTTCGCGCCGGTCTGTTTGAGTTCTCGATAGCGGTTGGTGCTTACACGCTCGTTGCCCTTCTCCTCTTCTTTCCAAAATTGACCGCCTCCGGCGCCGCAGCAAAAGCTCTGCGCGCGGGTGCGCTTGGGCTCGGAGAGCCTGGCGCCCGTCGCTTCGATGAGGATACGGGGCGGATCGAAAATTCCGTTGTGCCTGCCGAGATAGCAGGGATCATGAAACGTGACCTGGCCGTCGGCGGCCGCCGTAAGTTTAATTTTGCCCTCTCGGACGACCTCGTTGATGAAATCGGTGTGATGCTTCACGACATAGTTGCCGCCGAATTGGGGGTACTCGTTGGCGATCGTGTGAAAGCAATGGGGGCAAGTCGTCACGATCGTTTTGGGCTTAATCTCGTTTAGCGTCTCGACGTTCGCCGTTGCCATCTCGGCGAAGAGATATTCGTTGCCTGACCTGCGCGCTGGGTCTCCCGTGCATCTTTCGGTTTTGCCCAGCACCGCCCAATCAACACCCGCCGCATTGAAAAGCTCTGCCATACTCCGGGCGATTTTTTGTGCCCGCGTGTCGAACGCAACCGCGCAACCGGCCCAATACAATACGTCGGGATCGGGTTTGTCTTCCAATGTGGGTGCCGGGAACGGCAGATCTTTGGCCCAGGCCAGCCGTTCGTCGGTTGAAATTCCAAACGGATTTCCTGACCGCTCCATATGATTGAACGTATTCTTGAGCCCATTAGGAAATTCCGCCGCTGCCAATACCCTCTCGCGCCGCACGTCGATGATGTGCAGCATTTGTTCGTTTCCCACAGGGCAAATCTCAACGCAGGCGTTGCACGTCGTACAGGCCCATGTCGCCTCATCGTTGAGGGCGAAGTCGAGTAACGGCCGCGGGCTGTCCCTTCCCGCGCCGAAAGCCGGAAAAATACTGTTGAGCTCGAAGCGTTCATTAATCAGAATCGCCGCTGGGCTAAGCGCTTTTCCCGTATTCGTGGCGGGGCAAACATCGTGACAGCGATTGCACATGATGCAACTGTAGGCATCGAGCAGCCGCGGCCACGTGAATTCCTCGAGTTTCGACGCCCCGAAAACCTCCTCTTTCTCGAAGTCCATCGGCTGGAGCACGCCGGCATTTTTCTTCTTTAGCGCCAAGTTGATCGGCGCCATGAAAAGGTGAATATGCTTCGAATGCGGAAAATATGGAATAAAAACCAGAATCGAACCCAGCGCTCCCCACCAGAACACGTGATTCAAGAGCTCAAGAGTGCCGGGCTCCGCGCCGGCAAAGGCACCGGCAACGAACGCGCTGACCGGGTGAAAGGCATCCGCGCCATCCCGGGCGACCTGCGTCGCCTTGAAGAGGAGCCGGGACCCGACATGAAAGATAATGAAACCCGCTACTATCGAAGAATCACGCAAAATACCCGGACGGACGTTTTCTTGCACGGGAATGTTCGGTCCAAAGTCGAAGTCCTCCGAACGAATGAAGAGTCGGCGAATGACCAATCCGACGATCCCAATCAACACCCCGGCGGTGAGGATATCGGCCACCAAGTTGAACGGGCTCCACATCCCGCCTCGGGCATGAAAGGAGAAAAAACCCTCCAGCACGTCAACCAGATTGACTAGAAAGTAATAAACGAACCCATAGAAGATCAGGGCGTGCAGAAACGAAACGATGGGACGGGCTTTGAATACGGATTGCTGTGTGAGCACGATCCAAATAGCGCGCCAAATTCTTCCGGCTAGATTGTCGAAGCGAGGATCGGCCTTGCCGCGGGCGATCGTC